>JAGVKR010000058.1 GCA_020050375.1 Planctomycetales bacterium | reverse complement strand
GCTCTCGTAGATGTCCGGAATCCGCAGCTTCGGCTTCCAGAGAAAAGCGTGATCGGCCCCTTTGAAGATTTGCCGCTGCTCGGCAATCGACCCCACGACCGTTTCCAGCGACGACCCTTTGTAGAGGTTGCCGAACGTCCCGGCGTCGATCTCGGCAATGACCTCCGCCAGCCCGCGCCGGATCGACCGAAAATTCTTCAGCCGTTCTTCCCACAAAAACCAAGTGCGATACGTCGCGCCGGGATCATCGCGCCATCGGAGAATCAGCTCTCGCAGCAAGTCGTCATTCATTCGTCAGTCACCCTGAACTCGCATCTTTTGTTGAGCGACCATCATCCCGATTGGATCGAAACTGACCAAGCCGCACAACCACACGGTCTGAGAGGCCCAGAAAAGGCACTGAGCCGCAGAGCCGTTCCAACAAGTCTCGCTCGTTTTGTGAGTTCTTCGGCATCGTGCATGTCGGGTGGAATGCGCTTTGCCAAAGAGGCAAGGGGCATCGTGTGAGTGCCACGACCGTTGAAGTCCGTGCATGAAAGAGAGAATCAAAATGAAACTCATCATCCTGACGGTGGCCCTGCTCGCAAGCAGTCTCGCGCTCTTTGCGAATGGCTGCCATTAGTCTTTCAGAATGTCTGAGCCATGAATGTCTGGGAGATTCATCCGGCGTTGGTGCATTTCCCGATCGCGCTGCTGTTGAGCGCGGTTGCGGTGGATGTGTTTGCGTGGTGGCGTCGCCGTGACGCTCTGAATCGCGTCGCGACCGGATTGTTGATTGCGGGAGTGGCGACGTGCTGGGTGGCGGCAAATTTCGGCTTGCTCGCGTTTTTCACCGTGCCCGCTCACACGGATGAGGCTCACACGGTGATGTTGTGGCACATGGGGGCGGCCGTCAGTTCGTTGGTGCTGTTTACCGGGCTGGCCGTCGCACGCTGGTTGCATCGCGCGGAGTCTGTCAAAGGGCTGGAACATTTTGTCGGGCTGGTGGCAGCGGCGTTCTTGTTGATCACCGGAGCCTTGGGTGGCTACCTCGTATATCACGGCGGCGCGGGTGTTGAACCGGGACTGCTCGCCGCTGAACTGCGTGAAGGTCACAAGCACGGCGGTCAGACGGACAAAGCGAGCGGCGGCAAACCGATGGCGAACGGGCAATCCAAAAGCATGGAAGGCATGAAGCATGGCGCGGATGGCCAAGCTGCGAAATCGCCAAAGCAGAAATCAAACATGCAGGGAATGCAGCACAGCGCTGGCGGCGAACAGGAGTCGGCGGCGAAAGGCGAGCAATCCACCGCAGAGAGTTCGCCGCAGAACAAGGAAGCCGGGTCGGCTGAAGCGCAGGACGAAGCGCCGAGCGGCAACCAGCAGTCAGCCGCGCAGCACAGTCATGGAGCCGACGCAAACAATCTGAAGGGCCAAGAGCATCCGGCCGGTCACAAGTCATCCTCGGAGCCGAAATCCAACGCCGAGAAGGAGAGTGCCGGAGGACAGTCCGAGACGCAGGGTCAACAGCATCAAGGTCACGACACGAAGAGCAAAAACAGTCAGCCTGCCGATCAAAAGCACGAGCCATCCGGGCAATCAGCGAAGCACGAGCAATCTGCCCAGACGGCCGCCAAGACGGATTTGCCGGAAGCCCCGAAGCAGTTGCCGAAAATTCCACGACCCGATGCGCGAGCCGCGGAAGTCCCTGCTGGCTATCGCGTGGAAGTGGTCGAGACGGAGTTGGCTTATCCGACCAGCGTCGAATTCGACGAGGCCGGCGGGATGTATGTCGCCGAAGGGGGCTACAGCTACGGTGATGACGTTGCACCGGCGCGTGTTCTGCGCATCGACTCGAATGGGTCGAGACAAATTGTGGCCGACGAACTCTCCGCTCCGGTCACGGATTTGTTGTGGCACGACGGGCGGCTGTTCATTTCACATCGCGGAAAAATTTCCGTGCTGGAATCAAGCGGCGTTCGCGACCTCGTCACCGATCTGCCGAGCTTCGGCGATCATCACAACAATCAATTGGCCGCGGGACCGGACGGCAAAATCTATTTCGGGCAAGGGACGGCCACGAATTCCGGTGTTGTGGGCCTCGACAACTTCAAGATGGGTTGGCTGACCAAGCATCCCAAAGTGCATGACATCCCGGCGAAGGACATCCGCCTGCGCGGCGAAGAGCGCGGTGAGCAGCAAGTCCAAACATTTCACACGCCCGATCCGCTCGCGATGCTCGCCGATCGAATGCAGCACGGCGACGACAACGAACAAAGCCCAAACATGGCAGGCATGGAACACGACGGCCAGCCGTCGAAGGAATCGGGCGGCGCGTCACAAGACCGACCGCCGAAATCCAAGATCGGTTTGGCGAAAGCCTCGGAATTCGAGGTCAGCGTCCAGGCGAACCGCGCCCGAAATCAGCCGCCGATGCCAGAGATGAAAGGCATGGAGGGCATGAAAGGGATGCAACACGGCTCCGGCCCGCAGGGTCAGGCCAAGAACAAGGGCCAGTCGATGCCGGGCATGCAGCACGGATCGAGCGGCCAATCAAACGGCAAAGGTATGGATCACTCGATGCCCGGCAAGAGTGGCGGAGGCAAGCAGACGAAGCAGCACGACATGGACGGCATGGAGGGTGAAATGAGCGGGATGCAGCACCAGATGGCGATGACTTCCGCGTTCCAACCGTTCGGCAAGACCGCGCCCAAAGACGGAGTCGTGCGCGGCGAAACGAAAGCCAACGGCACGATCCTGCGCATGGACCCGGACGGCTCGAACCTCGAAGTCTTTGCTTGGGGGTTGCGTAATCCGTTCGGCGTGATGTGGGGACCGGACAACAAACTTTACGCCTCCGACAACGGCTACGACGAGCGCGGCAGCCGACCGATTGCCCATGCGCCTGATCTTCTGTGGCGCGTCCGTCGAGACGGCTGGTACGGCTTCCCCGATTACGCCGGAGATGTGCCCGTCACTGATTCGCAATTCAAACCGCAGACTGGTCCCGCGCCCGAATTCCTGATGCGCGATCATCCGCCGATGGAACGGCCGCTCGCG
>JAGVKR010000722.1 GCA_020050375.1 Planctomycetales bacterium | reverse complement strand
GCTCTCGTCCGCCAGAAAGGCGTCGATCTCGGCGGGAGTCGGCGGGAGCCCCGTCAGGTTGAACGTCACGCGGCGGATCAGCGTTCGTTTGTCGGCCCGCGCGGCGGGGGGGACGCCGGCCGCTTCGAGTTTTGCGAGAATGAATCGGTCCAGCGCCGACATCGGCCACTCGTTGTTTTGAACGGCCGGCGCTTCAGCATCCACTGATGGTTGAAAGGCCCAGTGATTTGGATCGCGGGTTCGGGCGCCCTTCTTTTCTGCTTCCGGAAAAGGGGCCCCCATCTCGACCCACCGGACCAGATCGGCAATCTGCCGGTCCGAGAGTTTTCCCTCCTTGGGCATTTTGAGCTCTTCATCGTCGTGCCGCACGGCGCGAATCAGCAAACTCTCTGCCGGCTTACCGGGGACAATCGCCGCGCCGGTGTCGCCGCCGCGGAGCAGCGCCGCACGCGAGTCGAGACGCAGCCCGGCCCATTGCTTCTTCTCGCCGTGGCACTTGACACAGTGCTCGACCATCAGCGGCCGAATGCTCGTCTCGAAAAACCGCAATTGCTCCGCAGTGGGAGACGTCGGAAGAGCCGGTTCTTCGGCGGCCAGCACAGCGCATAAAAGCGACGCCCAGATCATTCCTTTATCTCCTTACTTTGCTGCTCCGCCAGCGTCGTGCGAAACGCCTTCTCCTTGAGCTCGACGTATGCGCGATACCCCTCCGGGTCGACAAACGGATTCTGGTCCCCCTCTTTGGCCCCCTTCAGTCGTCCATATTTCGCCGGCAGGCCGTAATACTCGCCGTGGGCTCCCAGAAAAATGTCGCACGGAAGCGATTTCAGAACCGCGAACGTTCGCGCAAAATCGTCGGCGATCGCGGGATAATTCTTGTTGTCGACGAGCCGATATCCGGGATTGACGTTCGGGCTGCCGATGACGACGACGTCGTGTGGCTTGCCTCTGTCAGTGACGCGCCAAGCCCAACTCGTGCAGCCGCGCGTGTGGCCGGGGGTCCGCCGGGCCACCAGCGTCACGCCACCGAGCCGAACTTCCTCGCCGTCCTTGAGCACCACATCGACTGCGCAGGGAGCCCAACGGCTGTCGTGGTACAGGTATTGCCCTTTGCCGCCATTGGCGATGACGGCCTCGTCCCCCTCCATGACGTAAACTTTCGCGCCGGTCAGTTCCTTCAGCTTCGCGTGGCCGGCGACGTGATCGGAATGAGCGTGGCTGGCCAGCAGGATCTTTACGTCGGTGGGCTTGATCCCAAGCGACTCGACCGCCTGCTGAATGAGCGGGACCGTCTCCTCAAAACCGCTGTTGATGAGGATGTGCCCCTCGGGGGTCGTGATGAGATACGTGGCAAGCTGCCTGGAACCCACGTAATAGACATTGCCGATCACGCGATGCGCGGGGAAGGCGCCGTCGAGCAGCGTCTGCGCCGTGGGAAGCGGCATTCGCAGAATCTCTTCACGCACATCGACCCGCGCGCCTTCTTTCGGCACCTCGGCTTTGGCCGTCCAAACAATGGCATTCACAATCGCGCGGCGAAACGGCTCGCGCTCGAAGTTGCTGTAAAAATGACCAAGCGTCGTGGCATACGAACGACCGCCGTCGGGACGCTCATACGCCCATCCCACCACGACGTCCTGTCCCTGTGTCGTCACCTGCAACAGCGGTTGCGCGGCGACTATTTTCGGCTTGAGGTAATACTCGTCGAGCAGTTCATATTCCGACCAACCCCGGCAAATCGGATGCATCGGTTGAAGTTGCTTGAGGGGCGAAGTGGTCGTGCTGAGCCCGACATTGCTGACCCACGTCCCGCCCAGATAACTCGTCCAGCGATCTCCCAGGCGGTCGAGATTTTCCATATTCACGGAGGAAGCCCAGTGAAGCGTGACGAGCCCCACCCCTTCCTTCATCAGTCGCATGAACTCATCGCGGTGCGGCCCATCGAGTAGAAACTCCGCGGCGGGCGTCATGTAGAGGACGATCGTCTTCACATCCTTGAGCAAAGCGGGGTTTTTAGGCCAGCCGTCGGAAACGACCGGCTCCAAGCCGCTCAGCCGCGCGCACTCCCCAAGCATCTGGCAGGTATGCAGATACATGTGGCTCCCGAACGGATGATCGGGCTGCTTCCCGATCAGCAGAACCCTGGCCTTCGTCGACGCCGGTTCGGCGGCGAGGGCAGGCCATGCCGCTGCCGCGCAGATCGACAACGCCAGCAGTCCCTTCAGGATCATCATTTCGGCTCGCGCGAGGAACGCAGGTCGGGAGAGACACACGTGCCTTTCATTCTAAGCGATCCATCGACCGTCGCCAATGCGATCCGCCGATCGAAATGGTCCTTCGCAGGAATAGTTGGCGCCGCGTGTCGATAAAAACGAGACGGCGTGCCCGCATCTCGTAGCACGGGCTGTTAGCCCGTGTGTCCGAGCGGAGAGTCATCATGACGACTCCAAAAGCCGCTCGCGCACAATCCGCCCTCACGCACGGGCGAACAGCCCGTGCTACGACGGACGCGATCTACTTCCCTTTCGGCATCCGCGACCGCATGAACTCAGCCATATGCTCGATCGACTCCCGCGCTTCCGGCAACAGCGGCTCGTGCGACTGGAACACGTGGAACATCCCCGGCCAGACTTCGAGCGTCACCTCGATTCCATCCGCGCGGGCCTTCTTCGCCACCCGGATGCTGTCGTCGCGGAGCATCTCGTGCTCGCCGGCCTGAATCAATAGCGGCGGGATGCCGCGGTAGTCGCCGAACACAGGTGAAGCCAGCGGATTGCCAGGATCGGTCTTTCCCTTCTCGAGGTAAAGATCGCGGAAGATGGGCATCGTCCGCGCGCTGATGATTGGATCGTACACCTTCTCGAGCGACTCGCTCGCCAGCGTCAAATCGGTCGTTGCCGAAAGAGGGATCCCACCCGCTGGCATCGGCCGCTTACGGTCGCGCAAAGCGAGCAGCGTCGCCAGTGTCAGGTTCCCGCCGGCCGAGTCTCCCGCGAT
>JAGVKR010000079.1 GCA_020050375.1 Planctomycetales bacterium | reverse complement strand
TCGCCGAGCAGGTCCTCGTCGCGCGGCGGCTGATCGAGGCGGGCACCCCCTTCGTCAAGGTGGCCCGCGCCTGGTGGGACAGCCACGGCCAGAATTTTGAAACGCATCTGGAGCTGGTCCACGAGCTCGACCACGTGATGTCGACGCTGCTCGACGACCTCGAAGAACGGGGGCTCCTCGAAAAGACGCTGGTCATCACGCTCGGAGAATTCGGCCGGACGCCCAAGATCAACCAGAGCCTGGGGCGCGATCACTTCGCCAGCGCCTGGAGCGCCAGCCTGTCGGGTTGCGGAATCCAGCGCGGCGTGGTGTACGGAAAGACCGACGACGACGGGCAAAAGGTCGTCGAAGGAGAGATCGGCGCGGCACAACTGTTCGCCACGATTTTCCAGGCGCTGGGAATCAACCACGAAAAGAACTACCACGTCGGGGCGCGGCCGGTGCCGCTCACCGATCCGGGGACGAAGCCGATTTTTGAGCTGTTGGCATAAGTGACGCGAAGAGGCAAGCACGCGGCAAGTTAAGATTGTCGCGGAGCGTCGAGAAAATAATCGCAGACGAACACTCGAGATCGCACATGAGCGTCGATTTCACAAAACTGAAGGTCGCGAAGCAGCTCGATCACGCGGCCGACTTTTTCGGGCTGGCGCGCGTCCCCGGCACGAGCCGGGTGTTCGTGGGCGCGTCGGATGCGCGGGTTTATGACGTCGATTTCGCTGCCGAAAAGCCTGAATGGAAAGAGCTGGCGGGTCACGAGAGCTACGTCACCGGCATCGCGCTGGCGGGCCGCTCGGTCGTCAGCGGAGCCTACGACGGCAAGCTGATCTGGTGGGACTTGGGCGCCGGCTCGATCGACCGCAAGCTCGACGCACATGCCAAATGGATTCGCGGCGTGACCGCGTCTCGGGACGGCAAACTGATCGCCAGCTTCGCGGACGACATGCTCTGCAAAGTCTGGAATGCCGAAACGGGCGAGCTGATCCACACGCTGGCCGGCCACCAGCCAATGACGCCGCATCATTATCCTTCGATGCTCTACGTCGCCGCGTTTTCGACCGACGGGCGGCACGTGGCGACCGCCGACAAGGTCGGGCATATCGTCGTCTGGGACGTTGCCGACGGCAAGCCGCTGACGACGCTCGAAGCGCCGCTGATGTACACATGGGATCCGAAGCAGCGCCGCCACTCGATCGGCGGGATCCGCAGCCTGGCTTTTTCGCCCGACGGCAAACTATTGGCGGTCGGCGGGACCGGGCAGATCAACAACATCGACCACCTCGAAGCCGCCTGCCGCGTCGAGATTTTCGACTGGCAGGAGGGGAAGCGCCTGGTCGAGCAGCCGGGCGACAAGCACAAGGGGCTAGTTGAAAGAATGGAATTCGGTCCGACCGGCGACTGGCTGGTCGCGGCCGGCGGAGCCAACGACGGCTTTGTGATGTTCCTTGGCGTGGCCGACGGCAAGATCCTGCATCAGGACAAAGCCCCGATGCACGTCTACGACTTCGAGCTGCTCGACTCGAACGAAGCCCTGATCGCCTGTGGCCACCGCAAGCTCGTCCAGTACGAGTTCGCCGCCGAAGTGCCGGCCGCTCCCGCCGGCTGACGAGCTCGCGTGTGGACAGTCGCCGCACGGGGGGCGTACAATGAATGTGACCGGAGCGGACTGAGCGACCGCTGCCCGGAGTCTGCGGACAACCCGTCCGCCGGCTGCCGGTGCAGAGGAAAGTCCGGGCTCCACAGGACGCAGTGGTGGGTAACACCCACCGTCCGCGAGGATCGGGACAGTGCCACAGAAAATATACCGCCGCGCCGACGTGGCGCGGTAAGGGTGAAATGGTGCGGTAAGAGCGCACCGCAATGCGGGTGACCGCATTGGCAGGGCAAACCCCACTGGGAGCAAGACCAAACAGGGAGGAGCCGGGAACCAGTCCCGGCGCGGGTCGGTCCGGCCCGCCACCACTTCCGGGTAGGTTGCTAGAGGCGGCGGGCAACCGTCGTCCCAGAGAAATGGCCGCTCTCGACAGAACCCGGCTTACAGGTCCGCTCCGGTCTTTTCTTCCCAAAAAACGCAAGACCCGGCTCCCCACGTTGGGTTGCCGGGTCTCGGGCGTCGTCATTTCTGATTCTGAATCGTCAGCGGGTCGGCTGGCGGATTCCTGCGGGCCGCGCGACCGGTCGGAGGATACCGACCGGTCGCCGCGTATCGCGGAAGCGTCCGTTGGAAACAGCGCTCATCACTTGGACTCCGGGTGAAGAACGATGAACTGCGACCCACGGGGAGAGCGAACGAGCAGCAGCACGCCCTTCTCCGCCGTCACTCCCTTCATCGCTTCCTTGAACTCAGCCGGCGTCGAAACCGGTTTCTGGCCGACCTTCGTGATGACCATCCCTTCCCGCAGACCGGCATTGGCCGCCGGGCTGTCGGGCTTCACGGAGTTGACCACCACCCCGGCCACCGTGTCGGTGAATCCCAATTGTTTCACCACGTCGGCTTTGGCAGATTCAACACCGATTCCCAGTTCCGGAAAGCTCTCGGATTTCGAATCAGCCGGCTCGTCCTTATCCGGCGACTTCGTGTCGCCAGCCAGGCTGATGTCGCGGGGCATCTCCTTGACCTGCACGTTGACGGTCATCTCCTTGCCGTCGCGGACGATCAACATCGGGTAGGTGTTGTCGGCCTTGACGCGTTCGACGATCAACTGCATGTCGCGCGGTCCGCGGACATCTTTCCCGTTGAACTTGAGGACAAGATCTCCCGCCTGAAGCTTGGCGGCGGAGGCGGGAGAGTTCGGGACGATGTCCGTCACGAGGGCTCCTTTTCCGACCGGCACGTTGAACTGTTTCGACAGCTCGCTATCGACCGGCTGAATCTGAACGCCGATGTAAGCCCGGGTGACTTCCCCTTTATCGACAAGCTGCTCGGCAACCCAGCGGGCGAGGTTGATCGGGACGGCGAAGCCGACGCCATCGTAGCCGCCGCTGCGGGTTGAGATCGCTGTGTTGATGCCGACCACTTCACCGTGCAGGTTGATCAGCGGGCCACCGCTGTTGCCGGGGTTGATGGCGGCGTCAGTTTGGATGAAATCTTCACGATTGGCGATTCCCGGGCCGCGCCCCTTGGCGCTGATGATCCCCGCAGTGACGGTGGCATCGAGCCCGAACGGGCTGCCGATGGCCAGCACCCAGTCGCCGATTTCCGTCGCGTCGCTGTCTCCCAGCTTGATCACCGGCAGGCTCGAGTCGGCCTTGATCCGCACGATTGCAATATCGGTCTTGGGGTCGGTCTTCACGTCGGTAGCGATGAATTCGCGACCGTCGTGCAGCTTGATCTTCACCTGCTCGGCGTCGGCGACGACGTGGTTGGCCGTCAGGATGACGCCCGAAGCGTCGATGACGAATCCCGAGCCCATCCCGTGGCTGCGCGGCGACTGCTGCGGCTGCCGCTTGAACAGATCCTTGAATCGCGGATCGTTTTTGAACATCTCTCCGAACGGAGTATTCTCGAACATTTCTTCCGGATTGGCGTTCCACTGGCCGCGGATCATCGCCATTTTGCCCCTGGTCTCGATCGAGACCATTCCGGGAAGGGCCGTCTTTGCGGCGTGACGAAACGCGGTGGACAATTCGTGGGCCTCGGCAACTCCCTGGGCGGCGCGGGGGTCACCCGGCGCGCCGAAGGCGGGCTGCTTGTGGGTCATGACGCCGGCTGAAAAGGCCAGGCAGACGACGCCGACGAGTGCGACGATCCAATGTCCCTTGCTTCGAATCAGTTTCATCGTTTTTCTCCTTACTCAAAACTCAAATGGTTGCGGGAGCGCGTGTCAAAACCCGGAATCCATCACACGTTCCGAGAATGCTTGCCTGGTCACTTGATGGGCCGGTGGGTGGGCCGCTGGGGTGGGCAACTGTTAACTCTTACGTCCCCCCGGCCTGCGGCGTTGGTGAATTTTGGAGGTGAAGTTTTTGTAACAATGACAAAATCGAGTCAAGGGCTTTTGCCCGTTTTTTACCGAAAAATACAGCATCGGCCGCGTCCCGAAAAAAACGGCCGAAGTCCGCTTGACCTGTTTCGGACAAACGCATATGTTCCCGCCCGCGTTGGCGACAGCCCTTCGCGAAACGAATCAACAGAGAGACAAAAAGCCCCGTCTGAAGCCAGCCAGCGCCAGCAACGACGGAGCTTGAGAGTCCAATCGCCCCGGAAGTAGCGGATGTCCTTTGCCCCCCTGGGACCCGCTGCTTCCGGGTGTTTTTTTTGCGCTCGACGTCTTCGTCGTAGCACGGCCTGTCAGGCCGTGCAGGAGCACCGCAGAGATTCGCTACCGGCGAAAGCCAATCGCTGTTGTGCCGAAGTGATTGCGATGGATTCGCCTCGACGCAACGACGCGCCGGATTCGTCGACGCC
>JAGVKR010000349.1 GCA_020050375.1 Planctomycetales bacterium | reverse complement strand
TAGGAGCGAACTCAGTGAGCACCGCCGAAACTGTTTATGACCGCGTCAATGACTACGGCGCCATCAAGATCGGATTGGCCAGCCCGCACGATATCCGGAGCTGGTCGTTCGGCGAAGTCAAGAAGCCCGAAACGATCAACTACCGCACGTACCGTCCCGAGCGCGACGGTCTGTTTTGCGAACGCATCTTCGGCCCCGAGAAAGACTGGGAATGCGCCTGCGGCAAATACCGCGGGATGAAATACAAGGGGATGATCTGCGACCGCTGCGGCGTCAAGGTCACGCACAGCCGCGTCCGTCGCAAGCGGATGGGGCACATCGAGCTGGCGGCGCCGGTCGTCCACATCTGGTTCTTCAAGTCGATGCCCAGCCGGCTGGGCGCGCTCCTCAACATGAAGACCTCGAGCCTGGAGAAGGTGATTTACTTCCAGGATTACGTGGTCCTCGATCCGGGCGACACGCCGCTTCGCGCCAACCAGTTGCTCACCGAAGAAGAGGCCCGCCAGGCGCGTGCCAAGTACGGCGAAGGCTCGTTCGAGATCGAGATGGGGGCCGAAGCCGTCAAGAAGCTTCTGGCCAAGCTCAACCTGGTCGAGCAGTCGCAGAAGCTCCGCGAAGAGCTGAAGACCACCAACAGCCAGCAGAAAACGAAGGAGCTGATCAAGCGCCTGAAGATCATCGAGGCCCTCCGCGACAGCGACAACCGTCCCGAGTGGATGGTGCTCGACGTGATTCCGGTGATCCCCCCCGATCTCCGGCCACTGGTGCTGCTCGATTCGGGCAACTTCGCCACGAGCGACCTCAACGACCTCTACCGCCGGATCATCAACCGCAACAACCGGCTCAAGAAGCTGGTCGATCTGAATGCGCCCGAGGTCATCGTCCGCAACGAGAAGCGGATGCTGCAGCAATCGGTCGATGCGCTCTTCGACAACAACCGCTGCAAGCGGCCCGTCCTGGGATCGTCGAATCGGCCGCTCAAATCGCTGACCGACATGATCAAGGGCAAGCAGGGACGGTTCCGCGAGAACCTGCTCGGCAAGCGCGTCGACTATTCGGCCCGAAGCGTGATCGTCGTCGGGCCCGAGCTCAAGCTGCATCAGTGCGGCCTGCCGAAGAAAATCGCGCTCGAGCTGTATCAGCCGTTCATCATTCGCCGCCTCAAAGAGCTGGGGCACGCCGACACCATCAAGAGCGCCAAGCGAATGCTCGAGCGCAAAGACGACGAGGTGTGGGACATCCTCGAAGAGGTGATCCGCAACCACCCCGTGCTGCTCAATCGGGCCCCGACGCTGCACCGCATGGGAATCCAGGCGTTCGAGCCCGTGCTGATCGAAGGCAACGCGATCAAGATCCATCCGCTGGTGTGCAAAGGCTTCAACGCCGACTTCGACGGCGACCAGATGGCCGTCCACCTGCCGCTCTCGATCGAAGCGCAGGTCGAAGCGCACACACTGCTGATGTCGACGAACAACATCTTCAGCCCTGCCAACGGCGCGCCGATCATCAGCCCCTCGCAGGACATCGTGATGGGTTGCTATTACCTCACGCTGTCGAAGGCGGGCCGGCCGGGCGACAACATGGCGTTCGCCTCCATCGCCGAGCTGCACATGGCCTTTGCCCAAGGCAAGGTGACCACGCACACGCGCGTCAAGGTCCGCCTGCCGCGCGATAAGCGAGTCAAAGGCGAATCGGCCGATACGTTCGTTTCGGGGAAGCTCCTGCTCACCACCGTGGGCCGGGTGATCTTCAACGACATCCTCCCGCCGACGATGTCGTACTACAACCTGACGATGCGGAACAAAGACCTGGCCAACGTCATTTCCGACTGCTACCTCGAAATGGGGCGTCGTGAGACGATTGCGTTGCTCGATCGGATGAAAGAGATCGGCTTCCAGTTCTCGACGCGGAGCGGTCTGTCGTTCGGCACGAGCGACCTCAAGACCCCTCCCAATAAAGAAAAGGTGATTACCACCGCCGAGCAAGCCGTGTTGCAAAAGCAGCGGTTGTTCGAGAAGGGGATCATCACCGACCGCGAGCGGTATTACCAGGTGCTCGAAACGTGGACGCACGTTCGCGAGCAGATCACGGTCGCGATGATGTACGAGCTCGAGCACGACACGCGCGAAGACGGCGCCTACGTGAATCCCGTGTTCCTCATGGCCAACTCCGGCGCCCGCGGCGGCGTCGAGCAGATTCGCCAGTTGGCCGGTATGCGCGGCCTCATGGCCAAGCCGAACGGCGAAATCATCGAAGCGCCGATCAAAGCCAACTTCCGCGAAGGTTTGTCGGTGCTCGAATACTTCAGTTCGACGCACGGTGCCCGCAAGGGGTTGGCCGACACGGCCCTCAAAACGGCCGACAGCGGTTACCTCACCCGCAAGCTGGCCGACATCGCCCAGAACATGGTGATCACCACCTACGATTGCGGCACGACGCAGGGGATCACCCGCGGGGTCGTCTACCGCGGCGAAAAGGTTGAGGTCAGCCTCGCCGACGCCATCCGCGGGCGTGTCAGCCGGACGAACATCGTCAACCCGATCACCGACGAAGTCATCGTCCGCGATGGCGATCTGATCACGGTCGAGATCGCCCGTCGCATCGAGGCGCTGGGGCTGGAAAAAATCCAGGTCCGCAGCCCGATGACGTGCGAAGCCTCGCTCGGCATGTGCCGGCTCTGCTATGGAATGGATCTCTCGACGGGGGCGCTTGTCGAAGAGGGGATGGCGGTGGGGATCATCGCCGCCCAGAGCATCGGCGAGCCGGGCACCCAGCTCACGATGCGCACGTTCCACGGGGGTGGCATCGCCTCTCGCGACATCGAAGAGAACGAAATCCGCACGAAACGCGCCGGCCGCGTCAAGCTCGCCCGCATTCGCAGCGTGGTCAACGCCCAGGGGCAGAACGTCGTGCTGGCCCGGAACGGCGAAGTGATCATCAGCGATCAGAAAGATCGCGAGCTCGAAAAATACACCATCCCCAACGGGGCGGTGCTGATGGTCGGCGAGAACGACGAGGTCAAGATCGGCCAGGTGCTCTGCCAGTGGGATCCGCTGTCGGTGCCGATTCTCGCCGAAGTCGGCGGCAAAGTCCGCTACGAAGACTTCGTCGAGGGAGACTCGATCCGCACCGAGGTCGATGCCAGCGGCACGTCGCGCATTCAGATCATCGAGCACAAGGGCGACCTGCACCCGCAGCTCATGCTCGAAGACGCCTCGGGGAAGATTCTCGACTTCTACTTCCTCCCCGAAAAGGCCATCATCGAGATTCCCGACGGGCAGATGATCTCGGCCGGCACGATCATCGCCAAGACTCCCCGCGAGCTGGGCGGCACGCAGGACATCACGAGCGGTCTGCCGCGCGTCACCGAGCTGTTCGAAGCCAGGCGACCGAAAGAGCCAGCGATCATTTCGGAGATCGACGGTGAAGTCGACCTGCTCGCCGAGAAGAAGCGCGGCAAGCGCGTGATCATCGTTCGCGGCGCCGACGGGACCGAGAAAGAATACATCATTCCGCACGGGAAGCACCTGCGGGTGCACGCCAAAGACCTGGTGCGTGCCGGCGATGCGCTGGTCGACGGACCGCTGGTTCCCCACGACATTCTGCGCGTCTCGGGCGAAGAGGCGGTGCAGCAGTACCTGCTCCGCGAAATTCAGAACGTCTACCGTTCGCAGCGAGTGGAAATCGACGACAAGCACATCGAGATCATCATCTCGCAGATGCTCCGCAAGGTCCGCGTCGACAAGGTC
>JAGVKR010000073.1 GCA_020050375.1 Planctomycetales bacterium | reverse complement strand
CTCGATCGCCTGCTGGCAGTCGTGCAGACACACGGCGGCGGCGCGATCCCCGAGTTCACGCCGACGGAAGACGACCGATCGGTGGACTACAACTGCCGAGCCGAAGATCTCGTCAGCGAGATTCGCGGTCAGCTTGGAAAGTTGTTCAACCCCGAACGACAGGGGCAGATCTGGGCCGCGGACGAAAAGTGGACGCAGTCGTTCTCGCAGCATCAGATGACCGGCCCCGAGTTCGCCGCCCTGGTTCGCAGCGTGAGCTGTGCAATCATGCGCGTGCGACTCAGCGCGCGGGTCGACGTCGACCATCTGGTCGCCAACGCCCGGGCCGAGGTCAAAGAGCTGATCGGCACGATCGAAGCGATCGATGAGATTCCCGAATCGGAGCATTCGCGTCAGGACGCCGTCATTCGCGGCCGCTCGGCAATCAGCCTGGCCCGCACGGCCGCTCTCCTGGAATTCGCCGAAATGATCAAGCAGGTTCCCCCGGAAAACTGCAAGCTCGTGCGAAAATACAGCAAGCAACTGAAGTCTCTGCTTCCACCCGGTGGAACCGACGGGCTCCTCTCCGAACTGCAGGCGCTCGGCGACTTGCCCCGCAGCGACGTCGTCCCGGCGGGGCACTCGACGAGCGAGTAGTCAAGCCGCAAACAGACCAACGCCGCGAGCCGCCGGGTTGATCCCGGCGGTATGACATACGGGAGCTCACAATTCCGGCGACGGAACTCGGCCATCGCAGTCCGACGTGCGATTCATTCCGGTGAAGGGGGGGGTTGCGGCGGACGCTGCTGCATCTTCTGGCGAAACTGCTCCATGGCCCGCGTCAGCGAGTCGAGCAATTCGGGAACGTGTGGCGTCGCCAGGTACACACGCCCCGACACGGCCGAGCGCGGATAAAAGCTGGTCACGAAGTCGAAACAGAACTCGGCCGGACTGTGCGAGATCACCACGGTGTTCGCGTAGGCGCCGCTCAACATGTCGTCGGGGAGCTTGAGCTGCTCGTAGACGTCGGTGATGGGAGGCGGGGGGTTCGCGGGACCGGCGCCCGGCGGAGGAGCCGGCATCCGTGGAATGGCCCCGAAGCTCTGATTGTACTTGCGCAGATTCTCCTGCAGGGCCCCCACAAACAGCGGCATGACCGAGGGGGGGAGCGCGATCCGCGCCACCACCCGCCGCGGCGGCGCCAGGCTCTGCACGAAATCGATCACGAAATCGTGCGCCCCGTGCATCACGATCGCCCCGGTGCTGAACACCCCGCGACTCACCGCGTCCGGAATGCGGGCCGTTGCCGGAGAATGCTGCACCTCCTGGTGATATGTGTTCCCTCCCAACGGATGGGGCTGGTCATCACGGGGTTCCGATTCGGAATCGTCGGTCATAATGGATGTTTTTGGTTTGTTATTGTGTTCTGCGAAACGTTGCATTCGAGCCGATTCGACCACCGGAACAACGGCGTCACTCGTTGGGTTTCTCTGCGTCGGATCTCTCCGGTGCGGGCTTCTCCTTGTCCGAGCCGGATTTCCTGTCTCCCTCTTCCTTCGGCGGAGGAAGACGGGTTCCCTTGTCTTTGAGCTTCAGCTTGACCGTCAGGCTCCCCTTGTTGTCGGATAGCTCCACCCATTTGTCCCGGCACCGCAGATACAGGTCTCCCTCGGCCGGAGCGGTGAAGGAGCCGAAGGTTCCCAGCTCGAACGGCTCGTCGAGCCGGTATTCTCCGTTCTCATCACGGAGCACAACCCCCATCAGGCGACCGGCTCCGTCGTCGGCTCCCTGAGCGCTGACGGCGGCCCCCCCTTTGAAGGTCGTCCAAGTCCCACTGACGCTGAATTCGTATTCGTCCCCCCTGGACACGGTCAATCGCGACGGCTGCCACCCTTTACCCGCGTCGATCCTGGACGTCGTCACCGCGCTGGTCTTCACCGGCTTGAATTTCGCCTTCCAATCCCAGGCGCAGAGCTCGACGCGGAAGCCCTGTTCGAGGTGCCTGATGAATTCGCCGTATTCGAACATGATCTCCTTGGCCATATCGCCGTATGTCTGTTCGAAGCTCACCTCCTGTTTGGTCAGAAAGCCCATTCCCAGCGGTCGAAACCGTGTCGCGTAGTTCGGGTTGTTGGCCAGCAGATGGCACAACGCCCAGCGCCAGGCATAGTTCTGCCACGAGTCCCCCGACCACTCCTGGCCGTTGATAATTTCGTTCAGGCTTTTCAAGTCAGAGGATCGCAAATAGTCGATCACGACCTCGTGCGCGTTGACGCTCGTATTGTCGGCGCGCCAGTACTGCCCCATCTCCGCCATCCCTTCACTATACCAGAGGGGACCGGTCCGGCCGAAGGTCTGCCCGCAATAGGCATGAACCGCCTCGTGTTGCGGCGTGCCCCGATCGGCCGTGGCATACACTGTCGATTTTGCCTGGAAGGCGGTCCCCAACGAAAGCTTCTGCGTCATCGTCAACCCGCCGCCGCTCTGGACGCTCGCCCACCCTTCCGGCGGAATCGACCCGGCGGGCCAGTGGCGCAATTCTTTGACGACATACATCTCGATCGTTCCCGACAGCGGCCGGTTCCAGTATTTCGAGATCAGTCCGAGCATTGTCTCCAGCCGCTTGAGCAGCTCCTGCGCTTCGGCCGCCGAAAGTTCGGTGTGCACGACGAAATTCTTCGACGAATACGTGGCCACTCCCTCGATGGCGACGATCCTTTTGTTTTTCGCAGTTCGTCCCGCCGGAGCGTCGAGGGCGTCGCCGGCCT
>JAGVKR010000494.1 GCA_020050375.1 Planctomycetales bacterium | reverse complement strand
TCTTCCGATCTATCGAGCCGCGTCAGGCGACGGTCGGCTACGTCGAGCGGCTTCAGGAACCGGGGGACCGCCGGTTCGACGAATTCGCCCGTTTCGTCCATCCAATCGCCGCGACTGAGGATTCGCGACTTCCGCGGCTCAATGGCCACCGTGACCATCGTCCGTCGCGTCTGGTTGCCGAGGGTTTCAATTTCCTGCCGCAACACGTCGAGCTGCTTTTGCAATCCCGCGTTGTCACCGCCTTCGGCTTTCCGCTCTCCGCTTTCCGCTTTCCCCTCCGCCGCCAACCGCCCTTCCAGCTCCCGCGCCCGCGTCTCCAAGCCCTCGATTCGCTCCCGATCGATCGGCGAAAGGACGAGCATTTCCGGCTCGCGCTTCGTCGGCGTGCTGTCCCCTCCCTTGAACGATTGCAGGTCGTCCACGTCGGCGAAGACTGCCGCGAGGCTGTAGTAGTCGCGTTGCGTGTAGGGATCGTATTTGTGGTCGTGACACTCGGTGCAGCCGAGCGTGGCCCCCATCCAGACGGCCCCCAGATTACGGACGCGGTCGGAGGCGTATTTCTGGAGATATTCCTTGACCTGCACGCCCCCTTCGTGCGACGTCTGGAGCAGACGGTTGTAGCCGCTGGCGATCTTCTGATCGACCGTCGAGCCCTCGACCAGATCGCCGGCGAGTTGCTCGGCCGTGAAGCGGTCGAAGGGAATATTGTCGTTGAAGGCTTTGATCACATAATCGCGATAGGGGCTGATCGCGTGCTCCTGATCGCCGTGATAGCCAACTGTGTCGGCGTAACGGACGAGGTCGAGCCAGTACATCGCCATCCGCTCGCCGTAGTGCCGCGACGCCAGCAGCCGGTCGACGAGTTTTTCATACGCCTGTGGATCCGGATCGCGGACGAAAGCTTCGACTTGAGCAGTAGGTGGCGGCAGCCCCAAGAGGTCGAAATGCACGCGGCGGATCAGTGTGATGCGGTCGGCTTCGGGGGAGGGAGCGAACCGCTCGTGCTCGAGACGCGATAGCACGAAGCGATCGATCTCATTGCGCGGAACGAAGGCTTGAGACTTGAGGCTTGAGGCGTGAGACGACGACTCGACGCGGTTGGTGTCATTGCGAGGTTGGGGCGTGTTCGAAATCGGCGGTACCGGCGGCCGCTGCGGCGGAGTGAACGACCAGTGTTGCTGGTACTCGGCTCCCTGCTCGATCCAGCGGCGGAGGATGGCGATTTCTTCGGCGGCGAGCGGCTTCCCCGCCTCAGGGGGCGGCATCCGTTCGGCGTCATCAGTCGACATGATCCGCGCGATGAGCTCGCTTTCGTCCGGCTTCCCGGGAACGACCGCCTGGTGACCACCAAGGTCGGCCTTCGCTCCGGCGGCAGTGTCCAATCGCAGGTCGGCCTTACGGTGATTCGCATCCGGCCCGTGACAGCGGAAGCAGCGGTTCGAGAGGATCGACCGGATCTGGCGGTTGAAATCAACGCGGTCGGCAGGCGGCGCCGCAACAACGAGCGGCGTAGCCATGAGCGCAACAACGATGGGTGCCACGGCCGCGCAGTACGATCTTCGCATTGAAGGAGGGCGAATCGGGATTTGCGGTATGGGGCAAACCATGCTTTGGCTTGAGTGCGGGAGGGAACGCGGCCAGCGGAACAGATCAACCGGCGTCAATTTGATTCTACTAGTCCTCCGAGGTGATTCCAATCCGCAGGTGGA
This sequence comes from Planctomycetales bacterium, assembly GCA_020050375.1. Lineage (GTDB taxonomy): Bacteria > Planctomycetota > Planctomycetia > Planctomycetales > Planctomycetaceae > SIAF01. Next base: position 7,585 of record JAGVKR010000494.1, on the reverse strand, counting down.
GGGAGGCTTCGACGTGTGACGGGAATATCCCGATGAACCGGCTTGGACACCGATACGCAATGGTTTTATTGCGTACCAGAACTCTCATTTGACCCATTCTAACACTTTGTCTAACTGCGAACGATAATCATAAGCCTATGAATACATGGACTTTATGATGATGCACGGCTCGGAACGCCGATGGACGCACCAGCCAGACAACACCGCAATCGACGCAAATTGAACGCACGGAACGCAATCGACACCCTTCCTGTTGCATCTCAATGGTTTGCATCGCGAATGCCCCGTGTCTGAGACAGTTTCCGATTGAGGAATATTCGCTCGGCAACCGGTTCAACGTCCCGGACAGGATTGAGCCGCCCGGAAGGGCACCCCATCTACTTCGGTCGTGCACTCGATCTCTTGCCGGTCGAGAAGCAGACGACATACCAGCAACTATTTTCCCCGATCCACCACGCGGCGCAAAGTCCAATCGCTGCGCGGAATGCCGGATCAGGATGCGTCTTCGTGTCCCCAACGCCCCCCTGCCTGGATATCTCTCGAAAATGGACGTTGACTCCGACTCCTGGAATTCCGACAATTTTCGTATGAGTACTGACGCAACAACCATCAACCTCCCCCCGCAATTGGTCGCGGACGCAGACGCGGTGATCCACGCGGCCATGAACCGTGCACCCCTCGACCCTGAGGTCGCTCGCCGAGTCCATGATCGCGCCGCCAGGATTACTGAGGAAATCCGCAGGAAACACGGCGTCCTCGACGTTGCAGTCCCTGCGATTCGTGAACTCCGTGACGCATGAAGTACGTCCTGGATTCATCCGTAGCGGCGAAGTGGGTCTTGCCCGAAAGCGGCTCCGCTGAGGCAATGGCTCTTCGTGATGATCTTCGGAGCAAGATCCACGAGTGCATTGCCCCGGACTTTGCGCAGAACGACGCGGGACAAATCTAGCAGCCCCTTGGTATTTTTGCTGCAATATTCAGAAACAAGCCGCGAATTTGAAACGGCAGGAGCGTTTCGCTGGTTATCAACATGTTGAAGCAATCGCCGGGATGGACTACATCTCTACAAGGCGATTTCACAATCGGGTCAATTCCGGCAGTCCAGAGGGATAAGATGTTTGGCAAATCGTGTTGGATCGTGGCGGTGATTCTGGGAGCGGGACTGGTCGCGAATGGAGACGACCAGGACAAGGCCCCGGTCAGTCCCGTGCGTCAGGCCCCCCGAGTCCTCAGTCCGAAAGAGCGAAACATCGGACGGTTTGTCGCCGACGTCGAGTTCCAGGACGCGGAGGGCAAACCTCATCGGCTCAGCGAATGGGCCAAGCGCAAAGGAGTGGTGATTGCCGTCACCAGCACCAGTTGCCCACTCAGCAAGAAGTATCTCCCGACCCTGGTTCGTCTCGCCGAAAAATACTCCAACGAGGGCTTCGTCGTGCTACTCGTCAACCCGACCGCCACCGATAGTCCGCAGTCGATCCAGGAAGCCGCAGCGGCGCTGGGCAAGTACGGTGTCTACGTTCATGATCGGGAAGGAAACGTGCGTCGGGCGCTGCAACTGACCAGCACAACCGACGTGCTGTTGATCGATCCGGCCCGGACGGTTCGCTACCAGGGCGCCGTCGACGATCAATACGGATTCGGATATTCGATCGAGGCACCCCGCAAGGAATATCTGGCGACGGCCATCGATGAGTATCTCAAGGGGGAATCGATTGCGATTGCCGCCACCGAAGCTCCGGGATGTGAGCTCGAGCAGGAGGCCAATGCCCAGACGCCCGGCGTTGTGACGTATCACAATCGAATCTCGCGGATCGTTCAATCGAATTGCGTGGGATGCCACCGTACGGGAGGCGTGGCGCCTTTCTCGCTGGAATCCCGCGACGATCTTGCGGCACATGCCGGAGCGATCGCCCGGGTGGTCAAGCAGGGAACGATGCCCCCGTGGTTCGCTGCCGCCGGTCAGGAGGGAACGCCGACTCCGTGGCTCAATGAGAGTTCCCTGAGCTCGGCCGACCAGGGCGACTTGTTGCAATGGCTCAAGAGCGACCGGCCCGAAGGGGATCCGCGCGATGCCCCGCTGCCCGTCCGTTATGCAACAGGTTGGGCAATCGGCGAGCCGGATCTAGTCGTGAAATTCCCCTCACCCGTTCCTATTCAGGCGACGGGGGTGATGAAATACCAGAACGTGGTCGTCGATTCGGGGGTCACCGAGGACAAGTGGGTCGAACGGATCGAAATCCGTCCCGGAGCGCCGGAAGTGGTTCACCACATTCTGGTGTTTGCCCGCCCGGCTCAGGAAGGTTCGGCTGAAGGACGAGGACCGCCGGAGGACGGGATCAGTTATTGGGGAATCTATGTCCCGGGCAACAGCAAGCAGGTGTATCCACAGGGGTTTGCCCGCAAGCTGCCGAAAGGATCGCAGATTCGCTTTCAGATCCACTACACACCCAACGGCGAGGCGACCGAGGATCTCACGCAGATCGGATTTGTCTTCGCGGACCGGCAACCGGATTATGAAGTTCGGACGGCCAGTCTCGTGAATAGTTGGTTCGAAATTCCTCCCGGGGCCGACAATCACACCGATTCGGCAAAAATCCGGCTGCCCACGGACATTACGGTGCTGGGCTTTCTGCCGCACATGCATCTGCGCGGGAAGGCCTGCCGCTACGAACTGGTGACCGCGGACGGAAAGCGGGAAACACTCCTCGACATCCCCCGTTACGACTTCAACTGGCAGTTGATGTATCGTTACGCCGAGCCGCACACGTTCAAATCAGGGACGACACTGAAATTCAGCGCGACGTTCGACAACAGCGCAGGGAATCCGGCCAATCCGGATCCTCAGGCGACCGTCCGCTGGGGGGAACAGACCTACGATGAGATGCTCCTCGGGTATGTCGAATACTTCGTTCCCGCCGGGCGAGCGGGGGAACCGTCCTCTGACGTCGATAGTCTTCGTTTGGCGCTGTCGCGGGACAGGGACCGGATGTTGTTCTCGTCGCTCGACGCCAACGACGACGACAAGTTGTCGCTCGATGAGCTGAAGAAGCTGAGCGAGAATCCGCGGATGAAGTTGAACCCGCAGTTGATCGGCGTTTTCTTTACGACGCTCGATGCGGACAAGGACCAATTCTTGTCCCCCGATGAATTCCGAAAGATCCGCGATCTGTTTCGGAAGAGGAATTGAGGGGGGAAGGCGGGCTTAGAAACCATCCCCGCCGCCAAAGTAGCCTCCCTCGGGCACGTCGAGGGGGACAAAATCTTCGAACTGCATGAACTGCTTTTTGAAGCCTAGGCGGATGATTCCCGTGGGGCCGTTGCGGTGCTTGGCGACGATGACTTCGGCTTCGCCCGGGCGGTCTTCGGGGTCGTACATTTCGGGGCGGTGCAGGAACATCACGATGTCGGCGTCCTGCTCGATGGCCCCCGATTCACGCAGGTCGGCGAGTTTGGGGCGCTTGTCTTCGCGCAGCTCGACGCCGCGGTTGAGCTGCGCCAGCGCCATCACCGGAACCTGCAATTCCTTGGCGAGAAATTTGAGACGCCTCGTGATCTGCGCGATCTGCTGCTCGCGCGGGGCGCGCTTGTCTTCGGGCTCGATGAGCTGCAGGTAGTCGATGATCACGAGGCGGATATTCTGCTTGCGCTTGAGCCGCCGGCAGATCGCGGCGATCTGCGACATGCTTCGCCCCGGCTGATCGTCGACGAACACCGGCAACTCGCTCAGCTCCGAAGAGACACGGAGCAGCAAGTCGCGCTCGTCCTCGGAGAGGTCTCCCTTGCGGAGCTTGTGCATGTCCATCCGGCCGCGGATGCACAGAAATCGCTCAGCCAGCTCGTGCTTTGATTGCTCGAGGCTGAAGATGACGACCCCCGCCTGGCAGCGATCGGCGGCCGCCTCGGCGATGTTCAGCACGAAGGCCGTTTTGCCCATGCTGGGCCGGGCCGCGAGGATGACGAGCTCTGAAGGTTGAAAGCCGTTCGTCTTGGAGTCGAGATCGCGGAAGCCGCTGGTGAGCCCGCTGATCGCCCCTTGGAGTTGCAGGCGTTCGTTGATGCGGTCAAACGTGTCGAGCAAAATGTCGCGCAGCTCGATTTTCTGCGACGCTTCCTGCTGTTCGAGAATTTGAAAGACTCCCTGCTCCGCCTGATCGAGCAGATCCTGCGTGTCTTGCGTGTCGTCGTAGGCCGAGCGCAGGATGTCGGTGCAGGTGTAGATCAACCGCCGCTGGATGGCCTTGTCGCGAACGGTCGTGGCGTAGTACTTGGCGTGGGCGGCATGGGGGACGCTTTCGATGATCTCGGTGAGATAATCGTAACCCCCGACCTCAGCCAGCTCGTTGGACTTATCGAGCGCCTCGCCGACCGTGATCGCATCGAAGCCGTGCACGCCGGAATCGTGCAGGCGCTGAATGGCCGCATAGATTCGCTGATGCGACTGGAGGTAGAAGTGCTCGGCGATCAGGAGGTCACCGACATCGTCGATGACGTGGTTGTCGTAAAAAATGCTTCCAAGAACCCCCTTCTCGGCTTCGAGATTCTGCGGGGGAAGCCGGTCGACCCGATCAGTCCGCTCGGAGCGATCGACCCGGCCTTTGCGATCGGAAAAGCTGCGCGCGCCGTCACCAGGCATACGTCCCTCCGTGAATCCAGCTCTGAGAATTGCGGGCGGCCTGAACCACCAAAAGAATGCGGCGGAGCGGCGCTCAAGAGAGGCGATTATCTCACGCCGGGCGGGGAAAGCAACCACCGGGTATGCGAATCATTTCGTCGGCGTCAGCGGGGCGTCGAGCAGGTGTTGCACCTTCGATTTCGATCGCCGACCGCGGAAAATGCCCGCGGAATACGCTGTACACCGAACGCGGGTTCACATTTCTCAACCGAAAACGAACAAAGTTTCAACCACGAAAGACGCGAAAAACACGAAAGAGAAAAGAGGAGACGAGTCGGATTCAGGGACGCGGCGCCCCTGAATCCCGAACCTTCTTTTTCGTTTATTTCGTGTCTTTCGTGGTTCAATTCTTTCTCTATCAAGCACCAAAAAACAAACCGCCGGGTTTAACCCGGCGGCTCACTGTATTCGAATCGCGTCTCGCGGCGACCTGTCTGTCGCAGGTTCAGCCGCGGGCGGCCGGGACGACCCAGACTTTGACTTCGGCTTCGACTTCCGAATGCAACTGGAGCTTGACAGTGTACATCGCCAGCTCTTTGAGGGGGCCTTCGAGGCGAACCTGATCGGGCTCGATCGCGAAGCCAGCGGTCTTCAACTGCTTGCTGATGTCGTTGGCGCCGATCGAGCCGTACAAGTGCCCTTCCTCGTTCGCCTGGGCTTCGATCGTGACGCTGTACTTGCCGATCGCCTCGGCGGTTTTCTTCAAGTCGACGACTTTCTGCTTGGCAAGCTCGGTGAGATTCTTGCGGTGCTTCTCGACCTGCCGCTTGTTGCTCTCGGTGGCCATCGTCGCGAGCCCCTGCGGGAGCAGGTAATTGCGAGCGTAGCCGCGGCGGACCTGCACGATCTCGCCTTGAGAGCCAAGGGCGGGCACATCTTCCGCAAGCATGAGCTCCACCGAACGCCGGGATCTGTTCTGTTGCACCGTTTCAGCCATCTGTCTTACGTCCTTTTGTCTTGATTGTCTCGGAAGGCCGTCTCGCAAGTCACACAGCCGGCTTCCGCTGGTTGCCGGCCGCGGCACCCGTGGCCTCGTCAGAATTCTGTTGTTCGACCGCTTAGAACGGAACCTCGTCGGCGGGAGGGCTGCCACCGCCCCCTCCGGCAGGTTCGGAATCAAAATCGCCGGGAGGAGGGCCATCTGAATTGTCGGGGGCGCCGCCGGCGCCACCGCCGGAATAGCTGCCACCGGAGCCGCGCGATGGTCCACCGCCGCCACCTCCGTCACCGCGACTCCCCAGCATCTGCATGCGCTCGCCGACGACCCGCAGCTTGCTGCGCTTCTGGCCGGTGGTTTTGTCGTCCCACGTGTCGAGCTGCAGCCGTCCCTCGATCAGCACGGGGCGGCCTTTTGCGAGGTATTCCCCAGCGACTTCGGCGTCGCGGCCCCACATCGTCACGTCGACGAAGGTGGTCTCTTCGCGACGGCTGTTGGACTGCTTGTCGAACCACGTGCGGTTGACGGCGAGCCCCAATTCCGCCAAAGCGGTTCCGGACGGGGTGTATTTCACCTGCGGATCGCGCGTCAGGTTGCCGAGCAGAATGACTTTATTGAAGCTGGCCATATGTCGATTCCCGCCTCAGTAAAAGCGGCCGGAAAAACCGTGGGTGGAGCAAGGATTCAGGAGTCAGGCGACAGGAGTCAGAGATCTGGCGACAGAGTTTCTTCTGCCTCCTGTCGCCTGCCTCCTGAATCCTGTCACCTTGCTAGCGGCTGGAAATCGACTGATCTGCAGCCGGTCGCGTATCAAACTCAAATCTATCTCAAATCTATTTTTTTCGGTGCGACGGCGCGCAGCAATTACGTCCGGGCAGCCACCTCGCCGGTGATGATGGGATCGTTCGAGAGGGCATCGTTGTCGTGGAACGTGGTGACAACCTCGCCCCGACCGGTCGCCATCGCAAGCATCGGCTCGATCAGCGCTTCGGGCAGCTTGATGACCATGTGCCGCAGGATCGCTTCGTTGAATTTCACGAGGCGGTCGATTTCCGTCAGATGCTTGCTGTCGAGCGAGAAGTAGACCAGAAAGTGCAACCCCTTCCGGTTTCCATCGATGGCGTACGAGAGCTTGCCATCCTGCCAGGGACGCGTGGCGAGCACCTTGGCGCCGACGCGTTCGAGCAAAGCCAGCACCTCACCGGAAACGCCCTGCGGATTGGCCGCATAGCGATTGCTGTCGAGCAGAAACATTCCTTCGTAAGTCACTTCAGGCAAGTCAACTCTCCCCTCATCTGCGTTGTCGGACGGGATACAAAACAGCCTGGCGCCCACCGAGCCCGTCACTCGTGCGCCGCCCATGCGATTTGGAATTCCGATCTGGAAGTTATGACGGTTTGCGCTGCTTTTTGCAACCGTGAACAAACCGACAGGGGGGGAATTTTTGGGACCTGGGACCTGGGACCTGAGACCTGAGGCTTGAGGGAAGAGTCTACGCTCCATGCTTTACGGCTCGAGCCTCAGGCCTCAGGCCCCAAGCCTCAAGCCTCTTTCGGTTTGTCCTGTTCTGCGTTGTAGCGGTTCATGGCCGCTTCGGCCCCTTGCGCAAGCCAGACTTCGATGGCGTCCGCCGCCAGCTTGACGGTTTCGGCGATGATCTTGGCCTCGGCCTTTCCAAAACGATCGAGCACATAATCGGCCGCATCACGCCCCGCCGGGGGGAGATCGACGCCAATCCGCAGGCGGGGGAAGGTTTCGGTCCCCAGATGTTGCAGGATGTTGGCAAGACCTTTCTGCCCGCCGGAGGAACCCCCTTTGCGGATCCGAAGGCGGCCCAGCGGCAGGTTGATGTCGTCGCAGACCACCAGCACGTCGGCGGGCGTGAGTTGAAAGAAGTCCACCGCCTGGCGAACACTGCGGCCGCTGTGATTCATGTACGTCTGCGGAGCCAGGAGCAGCACCCGTTCGGATCCGAT
>JAGVKR010000826.1 GCA_020050375.1 Planctomycetales bacterium | reverse complement strand
GGGACGCCTTCCGACCGTGCCGCGCTGGCGGGGGTGGCGCGTCAGGTGGGGGAAGACGGGGAGTACAGCCCGTTTCGCTCGGATGCCGCGAGCCCCGCTCCCGCCAAAGGTTCGGGCGAACGGGGTGGCGCGCCGATTGAGCCCCCGTCGGCCGAACAGCTCGTGAAGCGGATGACGACGACGCTCGAGCGTTGCGTCAAGGTTTTGACGGCCGATTTCCGCAAAGACTTCCGCCGCCTCCCCGATCCGGTCCGCACGAAGTTTCTCGAAGCCGCCGCCGAGCTGGCCGAGTGCGTCGGGCATTTGAAGTAACGGAGGCGTTTTGTTCTTCGAGGCTCGAATGGCAGGGCACTCGGCTGCGCCTCGCGGCTAAACGAGTTCAAGACATGACGTTCGGACGAACGGGGCCAGGAGGAACGACGATGAGTGATTTGGAGCGTTCGCTGCGGCCGGCCAACGTCCGGGGTTCGGGAATCAACTGGCTGCTGGTGATTCTGCTGATTCTGATGGCCGGATTTCTGTGGCGGGGACAAGTCTCGCGGAACGGCCTGTCGAAATTGCACGATGCGAAGGCTCCCGACAAACCGATCGTTCCCCGCGGTGACCTGGCGGCCGACGAGCTGTCGACGATCGACCTGTTCAAGCAGGCGTCGCCGTCGGTCGTGCACATCATGAATTTGAAGGTCCAGCGCGACATGGCCAATGCCGAGGCCGACCCGCTGGGGATTCCACAGGACAGCGGATCGGGATTCGTGTGGGACGAGAACGGATATATCGTCACCAATTATCACGTGATCGAAACGGCGCAGGCAGCCAAGGTGACGCTGGCCGATCGGTCGCGGTGGGATGCGCGACTGGTGGGGAAGGCGCCCGACAAGGATATCGCCGTTCTCAAGATCGAAGCTCCCGCGGACAAGCTCCACCCGATTCAGGTTGGAGCATCGACCGATCTGCAAGTTGGGCAGAAAGTCTTCGCGATCGGCAATCCGTTCGGGCTCGATCAGACGCTGACCACGGGGGTTATCAGCGGGCTCGGGCGGGAAATTCTCTCGGTGACGCGGCGCCCCATTCAGGGAGTGATCCAAACCGATGCGGCGGTCAACCCGGGGAATTCAGGAGGACCGCTGCTCGACAGCGCCGGACGCGTGATCGGCGTCAATACGGCGATCTACAGCCCTTCGGGAGGAAGCGCGGGCATCGGGTTCGCCGTCCCGATCGATCCCATCCGCTGGATCGTCCCGCAGCTCATTCGCCACGGAAAAGTCGAACGGATCGGGATGGGCATCGGTATCTGGGACGATCACGTGCCGGTCCGGCTGGGGCTCAAAGGGGTGCTAGTGCGGCAAGTCGTGGCGGGGAGCCCCGCGGCCACCGCTGGAATTCGCCCGACCGAGTTCGAAAACTCACGACCGACGCGGCCGGGAGACCTGATCGTGGCGATCAACGGTAAGCCGATTCTCGACTCGCTGGACCTGTACCGCATTCTGGACCAGCACAAGGCGGGGGAGACGGTGGCGGTGAAAGTTCGGCGGGAAGAAGGCGATCTGGAACTTCCGGTGACACTGAGTGTGCTGGAGTGACCGGCGCGTTGACTTCTTTTTTGCGTGCTGTAGGATAGAGTTCGCATTCTCAGTCGTATCGGAAGTCGCGTTACATTCCAGATGCACGTCGTTGTGGTTTCTGTCCGCAACGGGTTCTGTCGGCTCTCTGATTTCTCGCATCCCCCTGGGCCTCGAATGGCTGACTCCGCGACATCACTGGACGTGGTCGTCGACCGCAAGGTGACCGTGATCGGGCTCGGTTCGGCCTACAAGTCGGTTGACGAAAAGGTGCTGGAGGGGGGGCTGCGAATGATGCTGCTCGCGGCCATCGATCGCGCCGATCCTCCGCTGATCGTGCTCGATCTTTCGGAGACGACGTTTTTCGGATCGTCGTTCATCGAGCTCTTGTTCCGGATCTGGACCCGGGTCAAAGCCAAACCATCGGGCGACTTCGCGATTTGTGGTGTGACTTCGTACTGTCAGGAGGTGCTGTCGGTCGCCCACCTCGACACGCTCTGGCGGCTCTACGCGACGCGCAACGAGGCAGTCGAGGCGCTCTCAAGCGGAAAGCCGTGAACGCGGCTGGTTCGTGTAGTGAATCGGTCCTGCATTCTGCGTCAGTCAAGCCGGTCTATGTCGGCACCGGCTCTGTCCGGCACATGTCGCGACCGGCTATCGTCTGCCCAAAGCGAATCGCCGTTCGCGGCCAATTGCGTTACCGCGGGGGCCGACGGCTGGCGAAGGTTGAACCTGCCCCTGCAATATCGACCTCTTCAGCATGATCCAAGCGGAAGGTGATGTCGTCGCCCTGGATGTCGATCACCGTCAGAAGATGGTCTTCCACTCGCACCGAATCGCCGATTGCGAGCTCGACGTCGAACTGCCGCATCTGGACCTCCTTGCACTTCGTCGCAGGAACTGGGATCCCACGCCGCATCTGCGCGGAGCCGACTATACCAATTCGAGGTGACATTCGTAAACAGTGTTTTTGTGCTGGACTGGTTTTCGTCAGTTGTTATTCTTCCCAGCGGAGTTAGCACAGATTCTCACGAGCCTTCATCGATGGACCCTCTCCGGTTCAATCCGCTTCTCAAGCGCCTGCGTTGGGGCGGGCGACGTCTCGGCACGGTGCTGGGCAAGCCGATCGGCGCCGGGCACGATTACGCCGAGAGTTGGGAGCTCTGCGATCACGGCGCCGATCAGAGTGTCGTTGCGGATGGTCCTCTGGTTGGCTGGTCTCTCGGTCGCCTCGTGCAGGAACGAGGTGCGGAATTGCTTGGACGACACGCCGGCATTCGGCAGTTTCCGCTGCTGTTCAAATACCTGGACGCTTCCGATCGGCTGTCGGTGCAGGTTCATCCCAACGACGAACAGGCTCGTGCGCACCAGCCGGGGGAATTGGGCAAGACCGAAGCCTGGGTGATTCTCGACGCCGCGCCGGGCAGCGTTGTCTATGCCGGCCTGAAGTGCGACGTCACGCGCGCGACGCTCGCGGCAGCGATCGCCCGGGGAACGGTTGAGGATTGTCTGCACCGGGTTCCCGTGGCGGCCGGGGATTGCATTTTCATTCCTGCGGGGACTGTCCACGCCATCGGCGAGGGGATCCTGCTCGCCGAGGTTCAACAATCGAGCGATCTGACGTACCGGCTCTTTGACTGGAACCGCGTCGGCGCCGACGGCAAACCGCGCCCGCTGCACATCGACGAATCACTGGCATGCATCGACTTTGGGCGCGGGCCCGTCTCGGCCCTGGTCCCCCGGAGGCTCTCGCACAATGGAGGAGATTCCGTGGAAGAATTGGTGCGATGCCCGTATTTCACGCTTCTGCGACACACTGCCAGCCGGCCGGTGGCGTTGTCTTTCGACGATCGATGTCACGCGCTGATGCTGCTCGAAGGGAGCGTTCGGATCGACGACCGGGAAGGGGGGCTCGTGCTGGAACGTGGTGCGACGCTGCTATTTCCGGCCGCGTCGCTGCCGCAGATTGTCGAACCGTTGGGACGATCGGTGTTTCTGCAGGTCTTCTGGGAATGAGGATTTCCGCCCGATTCCGGTTAATCCGGTCACGCAGGTTTTGACGATAAGTGAAGCTGGTAGGGTCCGTCAGCCGGGCCCCGGGGAGCTCCACGCTCGCTTCGCAAACCCTGGTGATGCCCGTGCGATTCTGCGTCTGCCTCGGACTGATTCTGCTTTTGACGGGCAGCGGCTGCTACACGGCCCCGCCCATCGGGTCGGCGTGCCGACCGAACGTGTTTGTCATGCGCGGAGTTATCGGCTATTGGCCGTTCATCGAGACCTTCGAGAAGGAGTTGTGCGAAGAAGGTCTCTGCCCCACGATCGCCTTTGCCGAGCAATACCCCGCGTTGGCCGATGACATCACCGAGGGAATCGAATCCGGACGGCTGGAGGGACCATTGGTCATCGTGGCTTACAGCGTCGGCGCCAACGGCGCGATCCATCTCTGCCGGCGGCTGGAAGAGCGTAACATCACAGTCGACAAGCTGGTGCTGCTCGAAACCTCGTATGACGAGGAGATCCCCGGCAACGTGCGGAGCTGCTTCAATATCTACAAATCACAGCCGCTGACCGATTGGTTCCCGATCTTTCGCGGCCTGCCGCTGACCGCCGAGAGCGACCGCACCGAACTGGTCAACTACGATCTCCGCTGTGAAGAGCCGGACATCTGCTTCTGGGACAACCACCTGACGATGTGCATGAATCGCAAGATTCACGACCTGATTATTGACGAGGTCCTGGACGAGATCGACGGAGGCGGAGGATGCTCGTCGCAGGCGTGCGGATTTCCCCGCGCGTGCCGGTGACGATCGCCTGAATTGAGGCTTCCCGCCGCCGAGTCATCTGCCCGTTGGGTTCGCAAGACCGGCCCGTTCGAAATCTTCAATCCGGGCCGCGAGCGTTTGCCGGATCGTTTCCAGCCGCTGGTCGTCCTGCAGTTTGCCACCGTCGCGATCGGTGACGTAGAACACATCGAGCACCTGGTCGACGTGCGTCGCAATCTTGGCCAGGCACACCGAAAGATTGAGCTCGAAGAGAGCCGATGCGATCGTGTACAACAGCCCGCGACGGTCGTGGGCGAAAACGTCGACGATCGTAAACCGTTCGGACGAGTTGTTGTCGATCACGACGCGCGTCGGCTCGCGGAAGCGGCGCAGCGCGTCGGATCGGGGAATGAGCCGTCGGTGTCGCTGGAACAACTCCTCGACCGTTTGTCGTCCCGCAAGCACTTCGACGATCGCCGACTCGATTTCGCGCAAACGAAAATCGGGGACCGCGCCGCTATGGTCGCCATCGAGGACGCGGAAGCGATCGATGACGATTCCGTCGGTGGTTGTGCAGATATTGGCCGAGAGAATCTGCAAACCTTTGGCGGTGAGCACACCGGTCACTTTGCCGAACAGGCCCGATCCCACCTGGTCGCGCGTCACAATGCGGTATTCGACTGAATCGTGGAGCGATTCGCGGGTTGCGCGAACGACCACCTCGTCTTCGTGTTCGGCGACCCGGCGGGCGACAGCCAGATCGTCGACGATCTGCTCGGGGGGAGTGGCGATCAGGTAGTGCGTCGGAAAGGCTCGAAGCCGATCCTCGAGGTCGGAAAGCGCTTCGGGCGATTCCGCACGAACGGGATCAGAGGCCGCACGGATCGATGCTCCGACGGGAGTCGGGGCCTCGATTGCGGCGCGGACCAGCCGGCAGACGTGCCTCACGCGCTCGGCCTCCCGGAATTGCGATGGCTCGCCGCTCAGAATCTGGAGCGAGCGATCGAACAACTCGGTGATCAGCTCGGATTTCCAGCTCGTCCACGCCTGCGGCCCGACGGCGATGATGTCGGCCGCCGTGAGGACGTACAACATCCGCAACCACTCGGGGCTCCCGACGTCGCGGCTGAATCGCGCCAGGACTTCCGGATCCGACAAGTCGCGGCGGAGCGCCAGATGCGACATCAACAGGTGCTTGTGGACGAGAAAGACGAGCGTCTCTTTCTGCTGCGCCGACAACCCCAGCCGGTCGGCGACCGTCGCGGCCAGCTCGCGGCCGATCTCGCTGTGGTCGCGCTCGAAGCCCTTGCCCAGATCGTGCAGCAGCAGAGCCAGGTGCAGGATCTCCTTGCGCTTGATCTTGCGGTAAGCGGTCCCGATCGGGCCGGTATCTCCGTCGAACGCTTCGGCCGCTTCCACGGCCCGCAACGAATGCTCGTCGACGGTGTAACAATGGTATTGATTGAACTGCAACAGACAGCGTGCGTGCGTCATTTCCGGCAGAACGACTTCGAGCAGACCCGTCGCGAACATGCTGCGAAGCTGACGTCCCACTTGGCCGGTCGCGCGCAGAATCGAAAGGAAGAGTCGCGCGTCATTCGCTGAAATCTCCCGCGATATCAGCGGCGCCGACCGCCGGATTTGCTCGGCAAGTTCGGGCGCGAGCTGCGCCGAGTACAACCCCGCCAGCTCGTACAGATTGAGCAGTCCTTCGAGGCGATTGCAGACCGATTCGCGATGCCTGGGGACGATGTCGATCTCGCCGCCGCGGACTCGATATACCTGATTGCTGCGGTGCGAGAGCAGGAATTGCCCGAAACGCAGCCAGTACGATCGGGGGCGTTCGCGAGCCGTGAAACGCAACGAAATATCGGCGACGGCGGTCGAATGCCGGAAGTACATCTGCATGAAGCGCTCGACCGGCCGCTGACCGGCCGTTCCCTGGACGCCGTGCAGTTCGGCCAGTCGCAGTTGCTCTTCCCGGGTGAGCACTTCCTGAGCCTTGCCCGCAGCGAAATGCAGATCGACGCGGATGCGAGTCAGAAACTCCTGCGCGGCCAACAGGGCCTCGGCATCCTCTTTGGAGATGGCGCCCTGCCGCCTGAGCAGGTCGATGTCGGGTGTGCCGTAGGCAGCGAAGCCGATCCATCGCAACAGGTGAATGTCGCGCAACCCCCCCGACGAACGTTTGACGTCGGGCTCGAGCTGCCGCTCGCTGACGCCGTGCTGCGCACGTTCGGCGTCGCGCGCGGCGACACAATCGTGATAGAACTTCGCATACCGGTTGCGGACGACCTTTCGGTGAAATCGGGCGGCGAACGAAGCGAACAACCGCTCGGCGCCCCAGAGGCGTCGGGCCTCGACGAGGGCCGTGGCAAATGCCGGGTCGCCGCGCGCGCCAGCGAGAGCGTCGGCAGGCGTGCGGACGCTGTGCCCAAGTTGAATGCCGGCGTCCCAGCAATCGCGAACCGTCTGGGCGATGCACTCGTCGAATTCCTTGGGGCACCCCGACGTTCGCAGAAAGAGCAGATCGACGTCCGAATACGGGGCCAGCT
>JAGVKR010000672.1 GCA_020050375.1 Planctomycetales bacterium | reverse complement strand
GTTCGAGGTGACGCAAACCTTGATCGACCAGTTTGCCGACGCCACCGGCGACCAACAGTGGATCCATGTCGATCCCAAGCGCGCCAAAGCCGAGTCTCCCTACGGGACGACGATTGCCCACGGCTTTCTCACGCTGTCGCTGCTCAGCCAGTTGCACTTCCAGGCGGTGCAGATTCAGGGGGACTTTTCGCGGGTCATCAACTACGGATTCAATCGCGTCCGCTTTCCCGCGCCCGTCCCCGCGGGGGCCCGCATTCGGCTCCACAACACCCTTTACGCGATCGAAGAAATCGAAGGGGGGACTCAATGCACCTGGGACCTTTCGATGGAGATCGAAGGCCAGCCCAAGCCGGCCCTCGTGGCGCAATGGCTGGGCCGAATGTATCGCGCGTCCGAGGTTCTCGACAGAGGGTCCCCTCATTCCGATTGAGTCATGCCCGGTCGCTGGCGCGGCTCGGGCGCCGGACATTTGCGCAGGTAACTCAGCACGTCGTCGAGCTGCGCGGTGGCCAGCGCGATGCAGGTGTCGGCGCCGCCGTAGTAGACGCGGATCAAGCCGGTCTTCTTGTCGAGGATCCAGCCGCACGGAAACACAACGCCGTTGACGTCTCCCTGCCGCTCGTAAGACTTCTCCGGAGCGAAGATCCATTCGTCGCTGCGGCGCAGAACCCGGCGCGGATCCTCCAGATCGAGGAGCGCCAGCCCCAGTCGATACAAGCAGCCCCCCGGTGTGTGCCGAACGCCGTGATACAGCAGCAGCCAACCCTCCGGAGTTTCCAGCGGAGGCGGGCTCAAGCCGATCTTATTGGCATCCCACCAGGCGCCACGGCGCGCGTGCAGCAGCACGTGATGGTCTCCCCAATGCGTCAGGTCGGGAGAGAACGAAAGCCAGATGTGCGCCCCGGAGCTTCCACCGGAAACGGGGCGATGAATCATCGCGTACCGATTGCCGAAGCGGCGCGGGAAGACAGCAGCGTCTTTGTCTTCCGGCGGCATGACCGGACCGAGCCGATTGAAGGTGACGAAGTCTTTTGTGGCCGCCAGCGAGACCAGCGGTCCGCTCGAAGAGTACGCGGTGTACGCGATGATCCACTCGCCCCGCTCTTCGACCCAGGTGAGCCGGGGATCTTCCACGCCCCACGATTCCTCGGCAAAGTTCGTCGGGTCGGGGGCGAAGCTGGGCTTGGAATCGATTTGCCAGTTCGAAATGCCGTCGTTGCTGCGGGCGACCGTCAGGTGCGAATGGCCGCGTCGATCTTCGACGCGCACAAGCAGAATTGTCTCATCGCGGACCTGGCAAGCGCCCGCGTTGAACACCGTATGGGCCGGGTAGGGCCAATCCTGCGCTGTCAGGATCGGATTGCCGGGATGGCGATCGAACAGTTCCACGTGCAGATTCGGAGACTTGGATTCTCGCAGCATTGATTTGACGGTTCCATGTTCAGTGAAAAGTTGATGCCGAGGCGTGACGGCGATCAATCGCCGGTCTCGGCGGCGATCAGTTCCTCGCCGTTCAAGTCCAGAAGAACGGCGTTGTGCAACTCCGTCCACAACCAGGCGAGAGTCGATTCGGCCCCCTGGTTGCGATTCACGCCCGAGGGTTGCAGGGCATCGAAGCACGAGCCTGAGCGAACATCCACGAGCGGCAACTCCAGGCTGTTTCTCCCCTGGAACCACCCGTGCGCACGGTGGAAGGTTGCAAGGTGCTTTTGATCATTCGTCAGGCCCAGGGCCGTGAGCGCGGCATCGGCCATCGTTGATGCTTCCACCGGCTGCTGGTCGTAGAGCGCCTTGGCTTCTCCGTGCGGGTACCAGTCGCAATTTCCGATCGGCCAGAAGACGTCATCGGAAGTTGTGACCCGGCTCAGGAACGAAAACGACGTTTCCGCCACGTCGAGAAAGGGCTCGCCGGGCCAGCACTTCGCGGCCACATACAGGGCCTGCGGCAGGACCGCATTGGCATAAGTCATCTGCGACTCGAACCACGGCCAATCGGGACGGCATGATCGCTCGAAACATTCGAGGAGTCTCCGTGCCGCCAGCAACGCCACGTTCTCAAACGCCTTGACGTCGACGACGCCCGCGTCGCACATTTCGCCCCAAGCGAGAACAACATACGCCTGCGCCCGCAGGCTCCGCAGATCGGCGAGCGTCGGCAGCACGCTGTCGATCAGCTCGTGGGCCAGGGCTCGAAATCCTTCCGGCAGACTGCTCCCCAGGACTTCGGCAAGCGCCAACACCGCCTGTCCCTGGCAATCGCCTGTGCCGGCCGCATCGAGCCAGTCGCGCTGGTAACTGAGGAAATTGTGGAACCCGCGGACGGGACAACGGGCATGTTCCAGAAAGCTGAGATAGATCGCGACCCGGTTCAGCATCCGCTCGTCCGGTTGCCGGCTCCAGAGCCGGGTACAAAGCCGTAGCGCGCGGGCGTTGTCGTCGGTTGTGTATCCGCTCTCGCGACGCGGAAGGCTGAAGATCGCGTGCTGAATCAGGCCGGTGGAGTCGGTCATGCGGTCGAGGTGGCCCAGTTCGACCCCTCGATGACTGCCTCGATTGGCATTTGCCGGCAGTTGCTGTTCGGGCGAGGCGAACTTTTCCACCTCGTACTCCTGATAGATGTTCATGATAGCTCTCCCGGCACAAGCGGCATCTGCCGCGTTTCGTTGCTCGACCTGACAGAAACCGGAGAGACGAACCGCAGCGGCGCCTGATCGGCAACGACGGCGACGCGGCCAAAGAGCTTCAGGTACTGCCGGCCCACGTGCGGCCAGAACATCGGCCGGGCGTATTCGTACGCGCGGCGCTGGGTTTCCTGTCGAAACGCCGGCTCTCTCAGAAATTTCAAAGTGGCCTCGGCCATCGCAGCACTGTCGCCAAACGGCACGAGCAGTCCCCGTCCCTCACTGAGGACCTCCTCGGCGTAGAGATACGGCGTGCTGACGACGGCCCGCCCCGCCGCCAGGGCGTAGGCCAGAGTGCCGCTCGAGATCTGATCTTTTCCCGGATAAGGGGTGACGTACACGTCGCACGCCTGCAGGTGGGCCAGCAACTCGTCGAGGCTCAAGAACCGGTTGACGAATTGCACATGGGCTCCAACCCCCAGCGCCTCGGCCTTCGCCACCAGGCTCTCGCGGTAGGCCTCACCCTCGTGACGCTTCACCTGCGGGTGAGTCGCCCCGACGATCAGATACACAACGTCCGGGAATTCGGCAGCGATCTGCGGCATCGCCTCGATCATGCGCTCCAGCCCCTTGCCGCGGCTGATCAGCCCGAACGTGCAAATGACCCGCCGCCCCGCCAGATCGAGGAGTCCTTTTTGCGAGTCGTCCCGTTCGAACGGGACGGCCGGAACTCCGTGGGGAATCACCTGCACCTGCGGACCCGACACGTGATAGACTTTGTCGAGCAGCCGCGCGGCCGCTTCCGTCATCACGACGACTCCCGCACTGCGGGCGGCCAGGGTCTGAATCAAACGTCGCGGCAGCGCATCGGGTTCGGAAAGCAGCGTGTGGAAGGTGGTGACAATGGGCTTTTCGCAGACGCGCGTGAACTCCAGCACGCGCGAGCCCCATTCGCCGGGGTAGAGGCCGAATTCGTGCTGCAGGCTGACGACGTCGCAAGGGCCGTCGTTGGCGACTTCGGCCGCCAGCCGGTAGGCATCCGCACGGTCGTTGTCGATCACATGAACGACGCGCGGGTCTTCGTGGTGCAACGTATTCGATTTGCGGATCGCCGCGATGGAAGAGACCGATTCGCGCGCCGCCTGGTCGACGGCATCGGCCGAATCGCGGGTGAACGTCGCCAGCCCGCATTCTTCCGGCGGATACGTCGAGACGAACAGCGGGCGGACGACATGCTTTGGTTCCTGCCGGCCAGTTTCCAGGATGCGGTATCGGTCTGTCCCGCCGCCACGTTCGATTGTGCTCTGCCTTAAGATCGCCATGGTTGCTCCTTATTGCGGATGGTCGGAAGTTGACGGCCCGGTCGAGAACCGACCGGTGCAGACGTCAAAGTCCGACGGCCGCCGTCTCGGCTCGCCACACGTTCCTGTATTCCATACGCTCGGCTCCATCGCTCACCGCGTCACGGCGGCCGGAGCGATCCAGCACATTGTGGATCCGTTTCGCCAGTTGGGCGGGGCTCAGAGGCTTGACGCGATAGTCGCTGATCCGATACGGCGCGACGCTTTCGAGGATGACCCGATCGCGACAGGAAGTCAGGATCATCACGGGAACGTTCGCCAGTTCCATCGAGTCGTGCATCACTTCCAGAACCGCATCACCGCCGCCCGGCGGCAACTGCGGCTCGAGCACGAGGACGTCCGGAATGAAATCGCGCATAAGGGCGATGCACTCCAAACCGCTGCGTGCCGTATGCAACTCGAATTGATCTCCGAGAACTTCTCGATATCCGGAAAGCAGGTGCTCATCCGGGTCGGCAATCAGAACGCGAACTCCCGACACGCTCACCCTCCCTGTTCGACCGCCGATAAAGCGATCCACGTGAGATCGCCAATCCCTGGCACGGGAAAAGAAAAAAACCGACGTGGCGCAACACCACAAGATGTTGCACCACGTCGGCTTACTATTTAACAAGCCCTCCGAATCAGGCCCCAATGGAACCGGCCGGATTGCTCTTCATCTAGTCATCCGAATGAGTCGAATCAACAGTTCGACCGATATTCTCCCAGCAATTCTCCATCGGGGTGATTTTTTCGGACCACTTCCCAACGACTTGAATCATATCGAACGAAACCGGAATAGCAAGGAGATTGCAATCTTCGTTCGGGGATTGCACGTGTCGGTTGCTTCTGATTACCGGACTTTCGTTTCTCGACAGGCAGGCGATTCAGACAAAGTGGCGACGATGATTTCTTCCCCCGTGACCGTGCTGATGTCGTAATGCAGGCTCACCACCCTGACCCCGGCCGCCTCATGAAAGACCGCTTCCAGAATCGGCCGTGCATTTTCGACGAGATGCGTGCGGACCTGCTTGATCAGGTCTCGTCCCTTTTCAGCCGGTTGCGTCTGTGCCAGATGCTGCTCGGCGGACGTGAGGACGCCCGTCAACCGAACGACGAGCAAGTCGCCGAACAGATGCGTGTGGATCCCGCGAGGGCCGCGGCCCATGTAACCCTGTTCGAAGCGCCTGATGCCGTCGCTGACGGCGGCCTCCATCTCCCCGTGGGTCTTCATCCTGGCCCTCTCGTACGCCGGTAGCAGGCCGTGTGTCGCTCGATCAGACCGCGGCCTCACTGGAGTGGCTCGTTCAATCATAATCCGGCTTCCGAGGGTTGACAACAGTTTCAGCCGGTCTGCCTGCTCCGGCGGGTGGCGTGCGCAAACGGCGGGGCGGCTCTGGTTCAATCAATCGTCGGCTACGGCCCTTTGCGGGTAGGGCGCACAACGGATCGAACGCCGCTGCTTGAGCATCTCGCGGCACGATGTGAGCCGGTCAACGGCCTGCCTGGGCTTATAGCGCCAGCCGATGCTGATCCCCAGCAAAGCGAACACCGACCACGAGCCGGCATAGGCAAGCTGATCGGTGGAATGTTCCGCCTGAAATGCGACAACGAGCGCACCCGTGGAGCCCAGGCAGGCAACCAGAAATCCACAGCCGGACAACCAGCCTGCCACGGAGGCTCCGAGGAACCTTCGCCGAGCCCGAGCCGGATCACGTCGTGACAGCGAAATGCCAGGCCCGCGAATCAAACGTCTACTGTCCATTCTGAGCCTCGTCTGTATCGGTTCTCAGGGGCGAGCTTCGAATGAGAGCCATGAAATGGGGATGCAAGTGACCGATGAACGGTCGTGAGTCGGAAAAAACAAGAAGCTTCAACCGGACGTGGTTGAAGCTTCCTGCTCCAGTGCGGACCAGCACCAGACGAGTTTTTAGCCGAGTAGGAGATATCGCCGATTGAATTTTCAAGCCGCCGAAACGAGCCGTTTTCTAAAGCAAAGCAACCCTGCCAGCCCGAAGCCGAAAATCACGAACGAACCGGGTTCCGGGACCGGAATCACCACGGGATTGACGGGGACGGCATTGCCGCTGCTGTCGTACTCCAGGCCGCCGCTCATAGTGCCGTTGTTGGGGGCCGGAGAATAGATACTGATCGAGTTTGTGTCCATCGTCACGGCCGCCGTCTGCGCCAAGGCACGGCCGTTATGAATTGTGGCGCCCGTGTTGAGCGTGATGCTGCCGAGCGCCAGGATGTTGCCCTCGAAGGCCGTGGTGGTTCCAAGAGTCGCCGAACTGCCGACCTGCCAGAATAAACCGTCGTCGGTACCGTTGTTCGAGCCGACGTTGATCAAATTCACCGCTGAGGCGCTGGCGGTCGTGAGCGTGCTCCCGATTTGAAACACCCAGAACGCGTTGTTGAGTCCCAGAGCGTCGAGCGTGAGCGTCCCCGTCAATTGGGCCGAACTCGCGAAAGTATAGACGCCCGGCGTGAGTGTGAGACCACCCAGGTCCTGTCCGGTCAGGTTGTAATTGGACGGCATAGCCGCCAAGGCGTTGTACGCCGTGGTGACGTCGATCTGAGCCTGCTGGGCGACAGCATCGGTCGTGTGGTATGTTCCGGTGAGCGTGATGGTCCCAGTGCCAGTGATCGAACTGCCGGGGTACACGCCCACATCTCCGATGATGGTGGTCGCGCCGGTATTCGTCACCGTCGAACCGCCGAGAACGGCGAAGCTCTCTGCCGAAGCGAGGATCCCGGCCTTGGCAAATCCTGGGTAAGAAGCAAATGCGGTGATCGCCAGAAAAATGATCGACTTGAATCTCATCGTAGAACTCCCCCCGTGTTGAAGGACCGCTGATATTCAGCATCCGTGCCACGATGGGGCCAAAGGCCCGTTAGAAACTCAGTCGTAAACCACGTTGGTTTACACGCCGCAGAACTGTGATCTCCGCGAAACACAACGGCAATAAAAAAAGCCGACGTGGAGGAACACCCCAAGGGTATTCCTCCACGTCGGCTTACTCGTTAACGAGCCTTCCGGCGCCGCCGGGCTGCTCTTTATCTAGTCGTCCGACAAATTCCAATCACATACAAACGATAGCAACTACGCATCTACCGTGACTTCACAAACGGCAAGCATACAGTCCTGGAGAAGAGAAAGCCAGCATATTCAGAATTTAGGAGGAAAAACGACTCACGCGACCGGTGCCGCGGGATCTGCCGTCGGACGGCCGGGCTCATCGAGGTGTCCATTCCCCAGGTCGCCATGCAGCCGTTCCCACACCTCCGCACGATGGATGGGCACGCTGGCGTCGACTTCGAAGCCGAGCCGCACCTTCGCCCCTTGAATCTCCAGCACCGTGACTTTGAGCGTGCGGTCGAACCCGCCCCCTCCACCGACCATCACTGCTTCGCGACTCTTCCTCGTCAAGACCAGCATGGCAGAACCCTCGTTTTCAAGGATGTGTGACAGGACTGCTTCCGATTCCGCTTTCAATTCCGTTTCCGCTCCACGTCTCCGTGGGGATTCCGTGCGCCAACAGAAAGACCTGCACCATCGTTCCGGTCGTGAAGACCTGCACGACTGTGCCCGTCGCCGTTTCGACTTCCGCGGTGGCCTCGCGGACATCGACGCCGGTGATCCGTTTGATTTCCTCCCGTAGCGATTGAGAGGAACTGGTGAACAACTGCCGGTGAAAGTCCTGGACCTGCGCCGCCCCATCGGGGCTTTGAGCCAGGGCCTTCTCCGCCGGCGACAATGCCCCGTGGAGCGTGACGACCAGCGTGTTGTCGCTCAACACGACGGTCACCGAACTGGGCATGTGCCCCGTTCGTTGTTGCTCGAAGGCGCTGGCTACCTGCGCGATCTGCTGAGCCATCGTTAACGTTGGCATTTCCATTGAAGTTGCCTCTGGTGTTGGCGGGGCTGCCATGCCCGTTAAAAACTCTTGCCATCCGTGCATAAAAAACGTATCGCGATTCGAACGGCCGATGGACATCACACGGGGGTTGATTGATCCCGAAACCGGGGCAGATTCGTCATCAATGTTTCCAATTCGAGGCTGCTCACCGGCTTCGTCAGGTGAAAATCGAATCCGGCCTCACGGCAGCGCTCGCGGTCTTCGTCACGGCCGTAGCCCGAGACGGCCACGAGGTACACATGCCGGAGTGTCGTGTCGGCCCGAATCGCCGCCGCCACGCCAAAACCATCCAGATCGCCCGGAAGGCCGATGTCGCAGAGGATGATTTCGGGGACAACCTGCCGCGCCAGAATGATTCCGCCGAGGCCGTCGGAGGCCGTGAGCACCTCATTTCCAAACAATTCGAGCATGATCTTCGCGGGAAGGATGGCGTCCCGCTGATCGTCGATGAGCAATACCCGCCGTCGAATCGCCGGCACCCGTTGTCTTACTCCGTCGTGAACGGCGGCTGCCTGTGCAGAGCAGGTGGGCAACGAGACGGTGAATTGTGATCCCTGACCCGGTCCTGCGCTGGCAGCCTTGACCTCTCCGCCGTGAAGCTCGACCAGGCCTTTGACCAGCGCCAACCCGATCCCCAGGCCGCCGCGACTCTGCTCGCGGCTGCGCTCCGCCTGCACGAACGGGTGAAAGATGTCGATCAGGGTCTCGGGCTCGATTCCCATCCCCGTGTCGCGGATTTCGATCGTGGCCCTTTGTCCGCTGGGATCATTACGCAACTCCACTGTCACCTCGCCCGGTCCCTCGAGGAATTTGGCGGCATTTCCCAGGAGGTTGCTCACGACTTGCCCCAGTCGAGTCCGATCCCCGAGGCACCAAATGCGCTCTGCGGGAAGCGTGACCCGCAATGTCGCTCCCTGACTTTCGATCGCCTGACGCTGGTCTTCCGTGGCGTCGCGAAGCAACGGCACGAGATCCAGTCGTTCTTGCTTCAGCTCGATCTTGCCGCATGCGATCCGCGCCACGTCGAGCAGGCCGTCGACGAGTCGGCTCATATTCGTCGCCTGGCGGCGGATGACGGCCCGCATTTCGGCGGCGTCGGCCTCCTGCAGCGCCACCTGCTCGAGGACTTCGATGGCGTTCAGGATCCCGGCCAGGGGATTTCGCAGCTCGTGTCCGAGAATCGCCAGGAACTCGTCCTTGTGCCGACCGGCGTCGTGCAGCGCTTCTATCTCGAGAGCGGCCTCGCGCAGCGTGAGCAGGGGGGAGTCGTCCAGCAGCTCGTCGCGCGCAAGCGGAGCAACGCGATCGTGCCTGTCATCCCGATCGCTCAATTCCGTCAATGGGGTCTGGAGCGGCGGGTCGCATCCTGCCGGCTCAGGCGGGGCCATCGACGTCGTCCGGAATTGGGAATTTCGATAATTCGGCATCTCCGCCTCCCGCGGGAACTTCCGTGATCAAATTCATGCCATCGATAAAAAAAGCCGACGTGCGGGAACACCCGGAGGCATTCCCGCACGTCGGCTTACTCATTAACGCGCCCACCGAGGTGGCCCGATCGGGCCAGCCGGTTTGCGCTCTAAATAGTCGTCCGACGACTGCGAAACATCAACTCAATCGAATTCTCATGGGGCAAGTTTCAAACTCAAATCGCTCTTGCCCACTCGGCATGCTATCAAGCCGCACGCCGAAAGCAAGGAGCTGTCGGCGCTTTGGTTCGACCGGTCCTCGCTTTGGGGTGGATCGCACCTCTCGTCGAGGCGATTCTTCATGTCAAACCCGTCCTGCCGAAGCCCACGAGGGCAATGTCGTCGTGCTGGCTGCGCCCGGCGGCAAATTCCTGAACGGCCT
>JAGVKR010000173.1 GCA_020050375.1 Planctomycetales bacterium | reverse complement strand
GTCACAGGCTCGCCGGGCGCCGCCTTGGGCGGGTCGGTCTCGACCATCAGCATCGATCGCCCGGCGGACATGTTGTGGCCGGCGTGCGGGTCGCCGCCCGCCGAAGAATGCTCGGCGTGTCCACCATCCGGTGAGGGTTTCGGCGCCGTTTCGGAAGAACATCCGAGCGCTAGCCCCAGCACGAACAGCAATGTCACAATTCTGGAGGGAAGTCGTTTCACAGTGATCCTTCTCAAATGGCGCTATTGCGGAAAATCGGTCGCGAAGCGGTCTTTCGTTTTGAGATCGCCGAGGTGAACTTCGGTGCCGGGCTGATCATTGACGAGAGCCTGGATCACCGTACCGTCGCCCAGCGTGATTCGGGCGCCCAGCGCGTCGGCCTCTTTGCCGTCGGCGGTCAAAACCGGTGCGCGTTCAACCGCTTTGGTCGATTTGGAAAAAAACGCGACAAAATCGGCTTGCGGCGTCTCCTGTCGGCGGACCATCAGCACCGGCACGCCCAGCTTGCCGGACTTTCCGGCAGAAAAAGCGGCGGCGACGCGAAAGCTGAAGACCTGCGTTCCTTTGTCGCCGGCCATCATCAGCCTTCCGCCCCCTTCGTTCCAGGCGTCGTCGGTGACGGCGACGAAGTGCTTGTCGTTTTTCAGGGTGGCCCCGAAAATGGCGTTGCGGGACGGTTCGTCGGGTTTCTGCGTGAAACCGCCGGCGACTTCCCGCATTTTGAGCGAAAGTTTCTCGCCGGCCCCTTTCAGGCACCAGTCGACGGTCCGGGGTCGATCGCTGCGAATGCGATCGAGAACGAGCACCCCCTCGCCGAGGCATGCGAAGGTGCGCGTGATCGTGCTTCCGGGGTACTGATCGCTGCTCGTGGAGCAGACATATTGCACCGGGCCGTCAACGTCATAACCGAGAACCGTCGCCGACTCGGGATTCTGCAACCCTTCGTCGACGATGATGATGCTCTGGCCCAGCGAAGAGTGGGTGTAGTTTCCTCCCCCCAGCTCGTTGATGCGGAGCGCGCAGCGATCGGGCGCGTTGCGATTGAGCTGCACGCCCCAGTTCATCGCCACTTCCGTCTCTTTCCAGTGGAGGATGGTCATTCCGGTGGCCATGTGCAACCCGCCCGCCGGCGTCGGCGGGTTGATCGCTTTGCCTGCAAACCGCGACTTGTCGGCGAAGTCGAGCATCGGGCTGGTGTACGCCTTCTTGATTGCAGCCGCGGCAGGACTGTGGAGGATCGAGTGCAGTCGCTCGTCGTAGAGATCGATCCCGCGCTCGCGAAGCAGCTCGCAAGCGTAAAGGATCGGCTCGATCGTCGGCTTATGATAGTTGCCTTCCGCCGCCAGCCCGTTGTCGTCGAAGTTGTATTTGATCTGATTGACGAGGCCGTGCGTCGAATCGTAAGCGTGCGAGACGAGGGGCCAGTTGCGGGTGACGAGGCCGGCATACATCACGGGGTAGTTGACGACATCCTGCTGGTTGGACAGCCCGAAATAGTGATTCCGCATCTGGATGGCCGCGGGCAGCAGAAAATCGCCGATGATCTTCGCGCGGGCCATCGGATCCATGTCGCGTGCCAGAAGATCGAAGTCGTTGAACATCCCGTGCCGCTCGTAGGCGTATGGCCAGCGCATCGACCCGGTGGCCCAGCCGGTTCGAAGCAGATTCCAGGCGAAGATCCCCTGGCTGATCGGGCCGTACGGAGTCTTCCGCCAGTCTTCGAGCCGTTTGGGAAACAGCTCCGCGGCCCTGAGCAAGAGCTGCGATCCCTTTTCGAGATAGCGCTTCTCGCCAGTGAAGTCGTACAAAAAGGCGCACGCCGTCAGGCCCTCGCGGAACCTGAGCCCGGGGAGCTGTTTCTCTTTGTCATTGAACGTGAAACCATAGTTCGAGTCGAAGGGGGCAAATTGATCCCCCAGGGCGAGGGTCAGGTCGTCGGGACTCACCTGCTCGGCGAGTTTGACGGCGTTCTCCCGCGTTCGCGCGTTGAAGCGGGTCACCGTCTCGGGGACGGTCGAAACGCGAGGCAGCAACGGAAATTGAAGCTTGTCCTCGGGGAAGGGGACCGTGACCGACAGCGGCATCACATCCGACGATCTGAGGATCGTCACGTCGCTGTCGGCGATTCCCTCGGCGCTCGCGACGACATCGAGCCGCTCGCAATAGAGCGGCGCGGCCCTGGCGGCGAATTCAGCGGGGAGGGAGATCTTCGCCTGGATCGTTTTGGTCTCGCCGGCGCGAAGCGGCACTTTCTCCTGCGAGAGGGTCGCCCGCGCATGGCGGACGTTGAAGGGGGCGAAACGCACGACCGCCGTGGCGGGCTTGTCGGCTTTGTTGCTCACCGTCAGCGGGAAGCTGTAGACGAGGTCCTTTCCCTTCTCCCAGGCATAGGGAGCTTTGGTCTGGTCCCAGTCGAGGTCGATGGTCTTCTTCACAAGGCGCATATCGCTCAGCCAGACGCTGCGTCCCGGCCCCTGAGACTTCTGCCGGAGATCGGCCACATGGCCGCCCACCTGCACTCCGCGCGCGGCGGGGCTCTTTTCCGACATCCCCTTATAGGTCCCGGCGGACTTCACTTCTTCGGGCTTGTTGAGATCGATCCAGATCGTGCGCCAGGGGACTTCCAGCCGAGCCGTGTCGAGCACGTACCAGTGCGACAACTCTCCCGGCCGCGGAAAGTTCTCGAGCGATACGACCAGAAAGGCGTGCGCGTCGGCCTTGACCTGAATCTTCAGCAGGTCGTAATCGTGGAAGTCGATTCGCTTGGGCGCCATGTCGAACCGAATGCCGAACTTGTCGTCGAAGCGCGCCACCTTTTCCTGCTTTGGTCCCTCGGCAACGATCTTGACGGCGCCGTCGACGACCTCGAACTCTTTGGCGTCGGCCATCCGCCCGACCGATACGATTCGCTGGGCCGGAGGGGCCGCGACGGCCGGCG
>JAGVKR010000761.1 GCA_020050375.1 Planctomycetales bacterium | reverse complement strand
TGTCGCGGCCGCTCGACACGTTTGGAATCGGCTATTCGTTCGTCGATTACACGAGCCCGATCAAGGATCTGGCGCCGCGGCTGGTCCCGATTCAGGCCGACCAGGCGGTGGAATTCTTCTATAACATTGCCGTGACCCCCTGGTTCCGGTTCACGCCCGACCTGCAGGTGCTGCTCCCTGCTCGTGAAAGAACGCTGCCGCCCAACGCCCAGGCGATCGAGACGGCGGTCGTCTTCGGGATTCGAGCGAAGATTGACTTCTGACCGAGGTGCGTGCGCCATGTCAGTCTGTCAATCGCGGTGGATCCTGGCCACGTGCCTCGGCCTGTTGATGATAGCGGCGGCTCCACTTCGAGCGCAGGACGAACGCTTCACTCCCGAGTGGCCGGATGGGAACCCTTTGCTCGAAGGGGCAAACACATCGTCGGTTGAGCAATCGGCGCGCCCGCCCGCCGATCGCTCCCCCTTTCTCGATGACGAACGGGACGAGATTGAAACCGACCGCGATTCCTTCACGCCCGCCACGACGACGGTGACCCGGGGGCGATTCATTATCGAGTCGGCGTACACCTTCATCGACAACCGTCGTGTGTACGACACGCACAGCTTCCCCGAAATCGTCCTCCGCTATGGGTTGAACGAATGGATTTAAGTCCGCTTTCAATGGAACTTCGAAGTGGGTGGCGCCGGCAACGCTGTTTCCACGGATGCCGGCGACGACGAGTTCTTCGGTCCGGGAATTGAGCGCGAATCGCAAGTTGGTTACGGATTCAAGGCGAAGATCACCGAGCAGCGGGGCTGGATTCCCGAAAGCGCCGTGATGGCCCTCGGGTTTACTCCGCTCGGAGGCCCCGATCAGAGCATGTCATTCGTCGGGACTTACGTGTGGGGCTGGACGCTGCCCCGCCGCTCGAAGCTCGACGCGGCGATCCGCTATGCGGCCGACACGGCTGAGCAGGACGGGCTCAACCAGTGGGGACCGTCGATCGTGCTCAAAGTCCCGCTTGCCGAGCGCATCAACGCTCACGCCGAGTATTTCGGGATCTTCACGACCGAGAAAGCGATCAACTCCAACGCGCAGTACTTCAGTCCTGGGCTGCATTATCTCCTGAACGACGACTTCGAAGTCGGCTTCCGGCTGGGCTGGGGACTCACCGACGATGCCGCGAGGTTCTTCGTCAATGTCGGGATCGGTTTGCGATACTGATCGGCCATTTCGTCAACGCGACCAGCCTTCGTGCCCGAACGCGCTATTTGCCGAGGTTGACGGAATTCACAACTCCTCAAATGGCATTTCGAAGAGCTCCTTCATTCGGCCCAAATCACCGGTTTGCAGTCCGAGACGGAACCATTTGGTGCGCTGGGCCGAGGTGCCGTGCGTATAACTCTCGGGAGAGGTGAACCCCCGCGAATTCTTCTGGAGGCGATCGTCGCCGATCGCTTTGGCCGATTGCATGGCGGCATCGACGTCGCCGGGCTCGACGAAGTTGAATTTCTGCTGTCCGTAGTGGGCCCAGACGCCGGCGAGGTAATCGGCCTGAAGCTCGAGTCGCACCGACCAGCGATTGAACTCTTCCTTTGACGAAGTCTGACGTTTCTGGTTGACGATGTCGCTGTAGCCGAGCAGATTCTGCACGTGGTGCCCGATTTCGTGGGCAATCACGTAAGCCTGCGAGAACTCGGCCTGCGACCCCCCCAGCTTCTGTTCGAGTTCCTGAAAGAAGGTCGGGTCGAGGTATACGGTCCGGTCGGCCGGGCAGTAGAAGGGGCCGACGGCCGAGGGAGCGTTGCCGCAGCCGGTTTGGACGGCATCAGCAAACAAGACCATTTTTGGGGGGACGTACGTCTCGCCCGCCCGCCGGAACTGCTCGCCCCAGACCTCTTCGGTGAAGGCGAGAATCGTCGCGACGAATTCTCCGCTGCGCACCTCTTCGGGGGTCAGCTCGCGCTCGACGGCCTGCCCCCCCCCGCCCCCCGGACCGGGCGCGTTGTTCATCACCTGCTGAAGCTGCCGCGGGTCGATTCCCATCAGAGCGCCGATCAGCAGCACGATCAGCGTGCCAAGACCACCGACAACCATCGGGCGCGAGCCCATCGACCGGCGGTCTTCCAGGTTCTCGCTTTTTCGTTCACCTTCCCAACGCATAATTAGAAACCTCCGAGGAACTGGAAAGAACAAGGACCGATCAAGTCTTGAAATCCAGGCCTGCATCTCCCTCGGGCGCGCCGAACAACTTGAAGTTGAAGCCCGTCCCTTCCATCGTCACCAGCCCCGGCATTGTGGCCTTGTCGCCGCGCTCGAGGACGAGGACCGCTCCGTCGACCGAGTAAGTGCCGCCGAATTCTTGCTTCTTTCCGCCGCGCTCGTAGGCCCAGGTGAATTTGTTGTCGGGGGTCAGATCGAGCGTGAAGGTGGTCCCGTCGGAGCGCTTGGCCGTTCGGCGACCGACGATTTTCGCCGCGTCGATGTCCGGTGGCTCGGGCGGATCGTCACGGGCAACCTGCGGTTCCTGAGCCGCCGGAGCAGGCGTCGACCCCGGCTCTGCTGGAACTTCCCCTCCCAATCCCCGGAGTAGTTGCACTGATAGTTGATCGGCCGGCTGTAAAAGAACGACCTCCCGAAGTTGTTTGATCGCCGCCTCTTTATGACTCCCCGTGACATAGTGGTAGGCGAGGACAAACCGCGCGTCGGCCTCCTTGGGTTTCGCGTTCACGAACTGTTCCAACGCGCGAAGCTGGACTGTGTACGCGTCGACGCTCGGATAGAGGCCGCTCATTGTCGTCCAATCCCAACCGGGACCGGCCGAGAGCACGGCATACAGCGTTCCCGCGGCTTTCGTGTAATCCGCCGTGGCAAAGTAAACGAGGGCGCGAAACTCGTGCAGGGCTGCGTCGGTCGGCAACTCCTTGAGCGCCAACTCGATCTCCTTCCCGGCAGTCGCGTAGTCGGCCGCCATGAAAGCATCGCGCGCGGCATCGGTGCGCGTCAGGCTGGCCTGCACCGCCGGAGGGGGCTCCGCCGGCGCTGCCACGACCTGAGCGTTCGGATCTGTCTGCGCCCCCTCCTGAACGACGACGACTTCGGTCGGCTGTGTGACGACCTGAATCGGCTGCGAATAGTCGTAGTGACCTCCGCCGCCGGCGTAGTAGGGGTTGCTGTACGTCGAGTATCCAGAGTCGTAGGCGACCGAGCCGAGCCCCCAGGCGCCCATGCCCATCATCGCCGCGCCGGTGAACCACGGCCGGTTCCAGTAACTGTTCCAGGCACCGCTCATGTAGCCCGCGCCGAAGCCCAGGCCAAACCCGGCGGCGGCCCCCCCCCAGCCGCCGCCCCATCCGCTTCCCCATCCGCCGCCATAGCCGTGGTGCCAGTTGTTGTTCCAATTGTTCCCGCCACTGACGGCGAAATTGTTATTGTTGTTATTGATGTTGTTGCCGATGTTGCTGTTGTTGCCGAATCCGGGCCGATTGCCATCTCCCGGCCGGTTGCCGTTCCCGGGCCGGTTCGGGAATCTCTCTCCGCTCCCACCCTGGCCGGGTCGGTTGCCGGGACGATTGGCAATGGGATTGCGCTCACCGGCGCCGCCGGCGCCAGGACGATTGGCGAAACCCGGCCGGTTGTCACCGCCGATGCCCGGACGATTTCCATCTCCGATTCCCGGGCGATTGCCGCCGCCGATTCCGGGGCGATTGCCGTCGCCGATTCCCGGCCGGTTCCCGCCACCGATCCCAGGGCGATTCCCGTCACCAATCCCCGGACGGTTCCCACCGCCGAGCCCGGGCCGATTGCCTCCGCCGGCAATGGGATGATTGCCACCACCAATGTTCGGTCGATTCCCTCCACCGATATTCCCTCCACCGATGTTGGGTCGATTTCCGCCGCCTCCGCCACCGCCGAGATTCGGTCGGTTACCGCCGCCGAGATTGGGGCGGTTTCCTCCACCGATATTCGGGCGATTTCCGCCGCCGCCGAGATTGGGACGATTTCCGCCACCGGGTTGGGGTCGATTTCCGCCGCCGACGTTTGGCCGTCCCCCACCTCCCGCCGGTCGATTCGGCTGCGGTCGATTGGCCGCAGGGCGTCCTCCACCTGCGGGACGATTTGCGGCAGGACGACCGCCACCTCCACCGCCACCAGCCGGTCGACTCGGCGCCGG
>JAGVKR010000329.1 GCA_020050375.1 Planctomycetales bacterium | reverse complement strand
TTCGTCGGCCGTGCGGCCCGGATACAACCCGGTCCACATGGCGCGAGACACCTCGCCGTGGAGCGACGAGACGGCGTTGCGACGCCGTGACAGCTTGAGGGCCAGAACCGTCATGCAGAAATCTTCACCGTGATTGAAGGGATCGACGCGCCCCAGGCTCATCAGGGCATCATGCGACAATCCCAGCGCGTCCCGCAGGGGCCCGATGTGCTCTTCGATCAGCTCGCTGGAGAAGCGATCGTGCCCGGCGGGAACGGGCGTATGCGTCGTGAAGACCGAATGTGTGGCGACCCGATTGGCCGCCTCTTCGTACCCGATCCCTTCGGAATTCATCCGCTGTCGGACAACCTCCAGGGCTGCGAAGGCGCTGTGTCCCTCGTTCATGTGGATCACACCGGGCAAAATGCCAAGCGCCCGTAGTGCCCGATATCCGCCGACTCCCAGCAGCAACTCCTGGCGGATGCGAACGCGATGGTCGCCGCCGTAGAGTCGGGCAGTGAGCGCCCGATCTTCGGGTTGATTGCCGTCGACATCAGAATCGAGCAGCAGCAATCGACACCGGCCGACCGCGACCTGCCAGACACGGGCTGAAATCGTGCCCGAACGGGTCACGATCGAAACAGTGACCGGAGTCCCATCGCTGCGGAGCGCAGGCTCGGCCGGCAGCACGTCGCCGCGCACCTGCAAATAGTCTTCCACCTGCCAGCCGTCGTGACTCAACCGCTGTCGGAAATAGCCCTGCTTGTAGAACAACCCGACGCCGACCAATGGAACCCCAAGATCCGACGCACTCTTGACATGATCGCCGGCGAGGACGCCCAAGCCCCCCGAATAGATCGGAATCGACTCGTGCAGGCCGAATTCGGCCGAGAAGTAGGCGACCGGCCGCGCCCGCAACACGCCGGCGTAGCGCGACCCCCAGGTTTTTTGCGACCCGACGTATTCCTGAAGCCGTCGGCAGGCGTAGTTGATTCGGCTGTGAAGCACGTCCTGCGTGATGCGGCCGTGCAACGTATCGAGGGAAACCTCCGAGAGCAGAGCCAGCGGATTGTGATCGACTTCCCGCCAGCGAACCGGGTCGAGGTCGTGGAAGACGCTCACGCCGTCGACGTCCCAGCTCCACCACAGGTTGCGGGCGAGGGTCCAGAGCCGCTCGTGGGCGGGGGCGACAAAATGCTCAAGCGCCCGAATGGCGCTTGCGATCGGGCCGAGCTGACCGCCGGCGGCCGTCAGCATTCGCATCTCGTCGGAAGTGAAGTTCCGGCGCTCGATGGTTTGCACCACGAGCACCCCCTGCAACACGCCCCGATCGAACAGCGGCACCCCCAGGAACGAATGATAGGGATCTTCTCCGGACTCGCGAAAATACTTGAAACGAGGGTGCTTGAAGGCGTCAATGACTTCGACCGGCTTGAGCTCCTGCGCCACCAGCCCCGCCAGACCTTCGTCGAGCCGCATCCGCAGCAATCCGACGCACTCGGGCTTCAGACCGACGGTCGCAGCCAGCAGCAGGCTGCCACGGTCGGGCGTCAGCAGGTAGACCGAGCAGACGTCGGTGGCAAATCGTCCCTGGATCAAGCGGACGATCGTCGACAGCGTGGCCGCCGGCTCGTTCGTTTGCGATACGTGATGACTGATCTCTTCGAGGGCCAGCAGCAGCGATCGCTGCGGCGTGTCGGCAGAATCATCAAGGACTGGATCGTGCAGCATGGAAGACATGGTGTTCGTCGGAGCAAAGGCAAGGCAACCGGATGCAAACGGAAACGCAAGACGCCAAGCGGTAGAGAAATGAGGCGCGTGGTTGGTAAACGCCGGTAGACTGCCACATGCGAGCGCCCCTATTCTCACCCGCCAGTTCAGCAGTTTGCGTGCCGATCGTTTGCCTGTGGACAGTGGCTTGAGACCGACGCATCAATAACTGTCGCATTGTCGCCTTTCGCTCCGCGAAAGGACGCGTTCTTTCGCGGAGCGAAAGTCGACACTTTTTGATGTGCCGATTTTTGATTGTCGGGCGAAACTCATTTCAATTGCAGCATTCCGCGTGCCTGCTGCGGTTGACGTGGCGATCCGGGGACAGGCCGGCCAGTCGTCGGCTGTATGCTTTTCAGGCGGCCGCTGCACAATTTGCCGGCAGTCGACGAATGGTCCGTGGAGAGTGACGCATCGGGCGGCCCTTGACAAACGCGCCACTGAGCGACAGGCTCAGCCCCAATCTTTGGCACAACGGTTGCTTTGGTGTTCTCTCCATGACCACGCCCGCTGCAGAACCCGGCATCGTCGAAGAACTGGTCCGCCGCTTCGTCTCGAATCGGCGCATGAAGCTCGACAGCTATCAGACGGATGGCTTTTACGACGAGATGTTCGACGGCGAATGCCGGCCGCGGCCGCGCGCCGAGGTGCTCACGCGCCGCCTCGAAACGCTGTCGGAAGGCGAGCTGCAGCGCCGTCAAAAGGCGGCGGATCTCACGCTGCTCAATATGGGGATCACCTTCAGCGTCTACGGTCATTCGGCCGGGACGGAAAAGGTGTGGCCGTTCGATCTGATCCCGCGGATTGTCGATTCGACGGAATGGAAATTGATCGAGCGCGGGCTGAAGCAGCGGATCACAGCGCTCAATCTGTTCATCGACGACATTTACCACGACGCCAAAATTCTGCGCGATGGCGTCGTCCCCGAAGAGCTGATCCGCCACGCGCAGTGCTTTTTGCCCCCCTGCGCTGGGTTGAATCCGCCGGGTGGCGTGTGGTCGCACATCACCGGCACCGATCTGGTGCGCGACGGAGACGGCAAATTCTACGTTCTCGAAGACAATCTCCGCTGCCCGTCGGGAGTGTCGTACGTCCTCGAAAACCGCGAGGTGATGAAGCGGACTTTTCCGCAGGTCTTCGGGGGCCTTCGCATTCTGCCGGTCGAGGATTATCCCGAGCGTCTGCTGGAGACGCTGCAGCACGTCGCCCCACCCACGCGCGGTGCGCCGACCGTCGTCGTGCTGACGCCCGGGATCTATAACTCCGCCTATTTCGAGCATTCGTTTCTGGCGCAGCGGATGGGGGTGGAGCTCGTCCAGGGCTCGGACCTCGTTGTCCACAAAGGCTACGTCTGCATGCGGACAACGCACGGCCTGCAACGCGTCGACGTGATTTACCGGCGCATCGACGACACGTTTCTCGACCCCGAGACGTTTCGGTCCGATTCGGCGCTGGGCATTCCCGGGCTGATGGGCGTTTACCGGGCCGGACGGGTGGCCCTCGCCAACGCCCCCGGCACGGGCGTCGCCGACGACAAGGCGGTCTATGCTTACGTCCCGCAGATCGTCAAGTATTATTTGGGCGAAGAGATTTCACTGCCGAATGTTCCGACATTCGTCTGCTGGGATCCGAAGCAATGCAGCCACGTGATCGCCAATATCGACAAGCTGGTCGTCAAGCCGACGAACGAGTCGGGGGGCTATGGAATTCTGATCGGTCCCCGGGCCTCGACCGAAGAACGGGACAAGTGCATCGAGGCGATTCGTGCCAATCCCCGCAACTACATCGCTCAGCCGATGCTGGCCTTGTCGCGCGTTCCGACGATCGTCGAAGACCATCTGGAAGGGCGGCATGTCGATTTGCGGCCTTATATCCTCTACGGCAAGGAGATCTTCGTGCTGCCGGGCGGACTGACGCGGGTCGCGCTCCGAAAAGGGTCGTTGATCGTCAATTCGTCGCAGGGCGGGGGCAGCAAGGATACGTGGGTGCTGGCGGAATAGCGTGCGCAGCGACGCGCCGGCTCGACTGCGTCGCGTCGCTTTACGATTCGGAACCAATCAGCTCTCGATGTTTTCACATGCTGTCTCGCGTCGCGAATTCGATCTACTGGATGAGCCGCTACCTCGAGCGGGCCGAGAACGTCGCGCGGTTCATCGACGTGAATTTGAATCTGACGCTCGATCTGGGAGAAGGGGTTCGGCAGCAATGGGAGCCGCTGGTCGCCATCAGCGGAGACCTCGAAACGTTCGGGACGCGGTATCGGAACGCGACGCGTGACAGCGTCCTTCGATTTCTGGCGTTCGATCTCGAAAATCCCAATTCGATCGCCTCGTGCCTGCGGTCGGCGCGCGAGAACGCCCGCACCATCCGTGAAATCCTGCCGACCGAGCTCTGGGAGGAACTGAACAAGATCTACCTGGCCGTTCGCGGGACCGACCCTGAT
Organism: Planctomycetales bacterium; assembly: GCA_020050375.1. Classification (GTDB taxonomy): domain Bacteria; phylum Planctomycetota; class Planctomycetia; order Planctomycetales; family Planctomycetaceae; genus SIAF01. The sequence goes on along the minus strand of JAGVKR010000329.1, from coordinate 1,647 downwards.
GCCGTCGTCGACCAGCCGCACGAGCTGCTGATGCTCGTCAAGAACGGCAGCCACCTGATCGTCGGACTGGCCGAGGCGTCGATGTCGCACGGCGAGGGGTGGCATTTCGCTCAAGTCGGCCGGCTGCTCGAGCGGGCCGACAAGACGTCGCGAATTCTCGACGTCAAGTATTTCATTCTGCTTCCGTCGGCGTCGGAGGTCGGCACGCCGGTCGATCTGATCCAATGGTCGGCGCTCCTCAAATCGGCAAGCGCCTTCCAGATGTACCACCGCTCGCGAGGACGCATCACTCCCGCGCAGATCGCCGATTTCCTGATCCTCGATCGGGCCTTCCCCCGGTCGATGCACTTCTGCCTGATCCATGCCGAGAATTCGTTGACGCGAATCACCGGGTCGCCGCGCGGCCGCGGGACGACGACTGCCGAGCAACAGCTCAGCCGACTTGGCTCGCAGTTCGATTTCGCCTACATTGACGACATCATCGAAGAGGGGCTGCACGAGTTCATCGATCGATTCCAGACGCGGCTCAACCTGGTCGACGACGCGATCTTCGAGACGTTCATCGCGATTCGGCCGCTGGCGCAAATCGAGGCGCCGCAGCCGGGCGAAACCGGGCCGTCCCAAACGCAAACACAGGAACAGACACAAACCCAGGGAAGGCCTCAATGACGTTTTGTCTGGCGGTGAAAGTCCATGATGGACTGGTGGGGATTGCCGATACGCGCGTCACCTCGGGATCGGAATGCATCACGGCCCGCAAGGTTTCGGTCCACACGCACGGGCGACATTCGCTGTTCCTGATGACCTCCGGGTTGCGGTCGGTGCGCGACAAGGTCGTCACCTATTTCGAGGAGGCCCTCGAAGCGGGGGATGGCAACTTCGATCGGCTGTATAAAGTCGTCAATGCGCTGGCCGAGCAGGTCCGTCGCGCCGCCGATGAAGACAAAGAGGCGCTCGAGGCGAGCAATTTGAACTTCAATCTGCACGCCCTGATCGGGGGCCAGATGGAGCACGACCGCGAGCACAAGCTCTACCTGTTGTATCCGCAGGCGAACTGGGTCGAGATCGGGGAGGGAACGCCGTACTCGATCATCGGTGAAACGGGATACGGCAAGCCGATCCTCGATCGCACGCTCAAATACTCCGACAGCATGCAGTTCTCGCTGAAGGTGGGCTGCCTGGCGTTCGATTCGACCCGGATCAGCGCGGCCAACGTCGATTTCCCGATCGACGTCGTGATCTACAAGCGCGATTCGCTCGAGATCGTCGAGCACCGCTACGAAAAGCAGGACCTGATCGAGATTTCAAACTGGTGGCAGGAGCGGCTCCGCGAATCGGTGCGGCTGCTCCCTTCCAAGTGGATCAACGCCCTCTTCCAGGACGCGATCGACGATCCCGGCGGCAATCAAACGATTCCGCTGGTGTCGCCGGGGTCGTCTTGAGGCCGATCGATGTCGACGTAGGCCAGACAGAATGGGTGCCACAGCCAGCGACCAGCGGGAGTCGGCTGTGCGAACGGTGCATTGACGTCCGGATCCGCCGTGATGGCGAAGAACCGCGGCGGTCAAGCGAGACCTCGATCTGAAAAACCACGTCCCGAGACGGTCGCACGGCCGACTTCCTTCGGGCGCTGGCCGTGGCACCCGG
>JAGVKR010000387.1 GCA_020050375.1 Planctomycetales bacterium | reverse complement strand
AAGCGATCGTGTAACCCGGCCCGCCGCCCCCGTCGTTGCTCGGATTGTCGTCGAGCGAATTCGGATCGCCCCCCTGAGACATGAAGCCGGGGATCACGCGATGAAACAACGTCCCGTCGTACTTCCCGGCTTCGACGAGACTGACGAAATTGGCGACTGTGTTCGGCGCTTCATTTTCGAACAATTCAAGCTCGATGTCGCCACGATTGGTTTTGAGCAAAACGCGGGGAAGGTCGTCGGCCTCTTTCTCTTTTTCGCGCAGCGCCAGCTCGTCTTTCCAGTACTGGCTATACTTCGTGGCCAATTCGAGAAAAGGAGCCCCCGCCTGAGCGAAGCTTTTTTTGTCGAGCTTTCGTGCCTCCTCGAATGTTGTGACTGCGCTGTCGAATTCGCCCGAATTGAACAGGGCGATTCCCTTGTACGTCACCAGCGGAGCGGTGCCTTTCTCAGAGTCGATGACTTTGTCGGCCATCTTGACGACACTCTCGAAATCGCCCGCTTCGAGAGCCTTCACGGTCATCACCTCAGCGGCGTTCGGCTCGGTCGGGTCCTTCTCGTAGATCTTCGCGGCGAGGTTCATGATTGCCGGCCCCAGATCGGTCTGGAATTCGGCCTGGAGCTGCTGGATGCGCTGGCCGAGCTTCTTCCGGCCTGCGTCGTCGGCATTCTGGCCCTGCGCGAAGATGCTTTCCGATTCCTTGATGATCTCCTGCTTACGGGCCATCAACCGCTTCCATTCCTCCTCGTCGGAGAGCGCCCCCTTCTTCCTGGTCGAATCGGTCTTGCCGGCGGGTTTCTTCTCCGCGGCTTTCTTGTCCGCGGCTTTCTTGTCGGCGGCCTTCTTGTCGGCTCCTTTGGCCGGAGGGTCATCGGCCGCGTGAATGGAGCCTACGCTCAGGAGGGCGAATGCGGCCGTCAACAACAAGCAGTGCAGGGAGGAAAAATGTCGCATGCGGCGCTCCAAAGGGTTGTTCGTCTCAGCGCTTCGAAACACCGAGAATAAGAACCAATAAATCCAAGTCTTCTGGCTGAAAGCAGTTTAGGACGCCGACCCGCGAACGAAAAGGGCAAAGGTCATTCCCGTCGCGTTTCCGCCCGGTTTCCAGACCACGGCAGAGCCCGCACAAGCGGACAACTCTGCGGGAGAGGCATTCCAATCGCTGCGATTGGCCCGGTTCCGCTTGCCAACTCTGCCGGATATTCGGCGTGAGTTTGAGCCATGATCGCAAGTCGCCGCCCCAGGGACGGCGAAGTTGAAGCCATCGGGAAACCCGATCCGAAGATAACCTTGAACCAGATCGCGTTGCGGCACGCTCTCGCAACCGTTGACGATTTCCTTCCCGGACGGAGACCTCGCTGTGGCTGAGTTGCTTCACCAGGCGTCGGACGATCAGATGGCGCTCGCTATCTGCTGCGGAGCAGTCGTATGTTGCGGGCTGATCATGTTCTTCAGCCACCACGTCGGTCGGCTGACCGGCCACATTCGCATGCACGAAGCGGGCGGCGAATCGGCCCAGGCTTTGTCCCGCGCGCCGCGTCCGGCTGTCGTCTCGAACGTGATGCACGATCGGGCGGCGTGACAGGCGAAAGCCAGGTATCGGTCGAGGGTGCGGGCGTCGCGCCCCCCCTCGATTTGAAGGAGTTCTCCATGTCCGCCGCCGCGTCGCAGGATCGAGCCATCGTTTACTCTGAATTCGCGAACGATCCGGAGTATCGCGAGCTTCTCGAGCTGTTCGATGAAGCCGTGCCGGAACGACAGCGGTGCCTGATCGAAGCCTTTCGCGCCGGCAGGATTCCTGAGTTGCAGACGCTCGCACACCAGCTCAAAGGAGCCGGTGGTGGCTTTGGTTTCCCAGGGCTGACGGACCGTGCCGCCGACCTCGAGGCAGCCTGCAAGCAGGGGGGGCCCGATCGGATCGCGGCAGAACTCGACCGCATGCTGACCTATCTGCAGCGAATCGCGGTCTGAGGAGGGCCTAAGAAGTCTTGAGCTTCTTGTGGCACACTTTGCAGCGCACCCGTCGATTCACGAGCGTCCCGCATTTCGGGCAGCGCTTCTGCTTGAGACTCTTCACATACTGTGTACGCGGACGCAAAACCATGATCGCCTTCCTGCCTGTTCGAACCTGACCGGACAACAGACAGCGCGCCGTATACGGCGTCGCGCTGGTTCCAGTGCCGGACAGATCCCAAGACTTCCCCTGCGGGGTCCGGTCTTATTTCCATTGCGGCAGTCGCTTGGCCGCAACGACCAAACCATCAATTTAGCGGGCTTGGCGTCAATCCTCAAGCGAGACGGTCGCGCGATCAGCGAAGGGCCGCATTACGCGATCGCAATCGCCGGCGTTTCAGAGACGCCCAGGGCCGCCTGCACGTCCCGCAGCAAATCGCGGGGGCTGAACGGCTTGAGAATGATCTTTGCAATTCCGAACTGCTCGCGGACGACGAAGGGGTCCAATTCCAACCCCCGTGCCGTCAAAAGAAAAATCGGCAAATTCCGCAAATGGGTGAGCGTGCGAACGCGACGGCACAACTCGAGGCCGTCCATGCGAGGCATCGTGCAGTCGCTGATCAGCAGGTGAGGAGGCTGCTCCTGGATGTATTTCCAAGCCTCGAAGCCGTCCCGTGCCGTCTGAACTTCGAAGTTCGCGTTGCGGAACTTCATGCTCACCGCCAGGGCAATATGCGGCTCGTCGTCGCAGATCAGAACGCGATATCCCATGAGCGAGGCAACTCGGCACGAGGAATTGACGCTGCCGGACGACCGCCGGGTCCATCTGAGGACGGACGTTTATCGAATCGACCCCATCTAGGCTAGACCAGATTTGGGCCAGGACCAAACCGAGATTGACGGCCCATTCGAGTTTTTCCACCCACCCACAACCTTGATGCAAGTCGTAGCGACTGCACCGGATAGGTGGCGCCTGTCAAACGCGACGGTCGGGACGGATCGGCTCTGACCTCAATTCCGTCCGGATCGGGTTCCCGCCGCCGGGCGAATCAATGGCCGGCTTGGTTCGTCAAACTCAGCAGGAATTTCGGGGATCTCGTCGACCTCAGCGGCATTGTGATCGGCTGGGAGCAGTCGTCTGGCACGCGGGCGACGAACCGGAACCCGCAGTTTTTTTGGCGGCCGATCGTCGGGTGTCTCAATCGCCGCCGCCTGGCGAATCTGATTCGAGGATGTGCCGATCTCCGCCGGCACGATTGCATTCTTGTCTAATCGCTGTGAGGTCGGTGCTGCGGGAAGAACATTTGCGACGGGGGCCGGCTGATGTGGAACGCTGGGGCGTGCGGTTCGTGGTTCAGCAGTGGTCGAGAGCCGATCTGACGTCCGCTGTCGTGTTCCCACCGCTTTTTTTGACGGCGCCCGCTTCCCGGAGGGCGGCAGGTTGGGCAGCTCGCCCGATGAAACCGAATCGGATTGCGGTGTCACGGCTTCACCGAGGTGAGGCGTGAGCAGCACGACCGTTTCCGTCCGTTGCAGCACACCCGCTTCGCCGCGGAACCAATGCCCGACGAAAGGCAGTTCGCCCATTCCCGATTTCTTGTACGAGTACGTCACCAGGTGATCGGCGATGAAGCCACTGACGACCGCCGTTTCACCCGACCGAAGCGTCAGTTGGTTGCTGAGAGTCCCTTCTCGAGCCAAGATCCCATCCGTCCAGGACGCTGCTTCCACTCCGAAGACCGGACGAATTTCCAGGTGAATCAATCCGTCGCGGGTCGCGATTGGACGAACCCGCAGGATCGTGCCCGCGGAGAGCGGACGCGCGCCGTCCGCCGCAGCCGCGAAACCGTCGCTGAGCAGAATCTCCGTCGTCTGCTTATTGACGACCGTCGCTTGCGACGCCGCCGTGCCGCGGATCTGATTGGCCGATTGTAGAACCTGCAGAAACGCCCGCGCATCGCCGCGCAGGATCCCGCATTTGACTCCCGTCCCGTGCGTCAGCGTCGGAATGATTCCTGCCGAATTCGGCGGTTGGCCGGTCGCTCCCCACGGACCGGCGTTCGCCAGTTCGGCGGGAAAAATCGAAAATGGCTGACCACCGGCGTTGAATTCACCCAGGTCGACACCATAGGGCATCGACGGATTGAGACGGACCGTCAGGATGGTCGCTTCAATCAGGATTTTCACGGGAGGAACATCCAGTTCCTGAACCAACCGATCGATCTTACGCAGCACGTCCGTTGTGTCACGCACAACAAGCGCATCCCATTGTGTGGGCAACCCTCCCTGCACGTCGCCGGTCGCGGCTTCAGTCTCGTTGCTCGCCGATCCGATCCGCCCGACGTCCGCGGTCAGTAAGGGAGTCACCAGTGTCTCTAGAGCCCGCACCGCGATGTAACGCGGCCGGTAGATCTTTGTTTGGGGCGCCGGCGAGACGGGCGCGGGCAGATTAGTAACGGACGGTGGGACTTCTCCGGGTTGGGGTGGTGACGGCAGATTCGTCACCGGAGGTTCCACAGTCGCGGCCGATTGTTCGGGGGGAGAATCCGGCGCCGACAACACAGGCGGCCGAGCCGCGAGTTCCTGCGTCTGTCGCGCCTGTTGCAGCCGCATCAACAACGCCGTCGCGCTCTGTTGCGACTCGAGCGCCGCTTGGCGGTCGCTGATTTTGCTGGCCAATCGGTCGAGGTGCGAGAGGATCGCATCGAGCTGAGTTTCGATTCGATTCTCCGTTTGGGGTCGCGCCGCGGTCAACTCGTCGGGGACGATCTCAGCCCGAGGCCTCGTCCCGGTGGGAATCGCGGGCAGCCGCCCGCGAACGCCCGGTTGGTCCTCTTGCGTGGCCGGATCCAATTCCAATTGCGGTCCGAGAACGACTCTCGGAGACGTTTCCGCCAGGCTGGAGTCCGCAGGGTCTGGCTCGAGCAGCGGAAGGAGTTTCGCTCCTTCGATGGTCCGTCTGTGTCGCGCGGGCTTTCGAATGGCAGCAGAAGCGGGACCGGCGACTGGCGTTGGGCTCGCGTTCAAGCGCGAATGCAACGAGCCGGCGGTGGCGACCTTGCGATCTGCCGATGCGCGTCCGCCCGACGTCAATGCGCCGCCGACAAACAGCATCATGGGAACGGTCAGCCCCAGGCACATCGCCCAGAAAGCCGTGCGAAAGGAAGCGTTCATTATCCCTTGGGACCCGAACCAGAAAGCGCGCCCCCTGGGGCGGTCAGAGATGATCTCTCTGTCTGTATCGGTCCGCGAAGAGACGGAACTGCCGTCATTCCCGGAACAACCGGAAACATCACCCTATTCTTCCCAGTCGCCGCCGTCGAGTGAACAAAATGCGGCGCGGCAAGGCCCCTCATTGCTCCCAGCATTTCCTTGCCGCGCCGCGAAGACGTCCACCGAACACCTGTCACCATTTACGGTTGCCCGCAAGTCGATCGCAGGGACGGTCATCCCAGATCGAAAGCGACGCTGCAGCAACCATAAGCCGGACTCGGCGATAAGCAACGCGATTGTTCCCCGTGTCGATCGTATTCCCGGATGTTTATGCCGGCTGTGCCGAGATTTCCTGCAGTTACTAACCATTCGCGTCCGAACCATTGAGACATGAGCTCAGCCGAACACAGCCCTGGTCCGCCCCATTTCGCCATCGCGAAACGAGACGATGCTTCGTCTGAAGCGGAACGGCCAGGTCCATCGGCCGAGAACCATTCACCCGTTGGAGCGGTTACGGATGTCGGTCCATTGCTGATTCGCGGCGCCGAATGCCTGATCGCCGCGCTTCTCGAATGCACTGCCGAGGCAGGCCTGAACGAAGCCCGCTATCGCGTCCTCGACGCGTTGCATCGACAAACGAGGGGGGAATGCTCGCAGTCGGAGCTGGCCCTGCAACTGCTGCAATCGGAATCCAACTTGAGCACGCTTCTCGAACGGATGAGCGGGGATGGATTGATCACCCGCACGCGCTCGCAGATCGACCGTCGGCGAAGCCTGATTCGCATGACACCTTTTGGCCTCGAAGCGTTGTCACAGGCGAATCGAACGCGAGGCGCAACGGTTGTGCGGCTGCTGCGGTTCTTCTCGCCAGAGGAAATCGAGCAATTGTCGGAGGGGCTTCAGCGGCTGGTTGGCGACCTGGAGAACGATCCGGGCGTTTGTGCCCGGCGCAATTGTAGTCTTGATCCGGCCTTCGGCTCGGTTCGAACCGCGCGACCGTCTCCATTCGGCGTGACGGCAGCGGGAGCGTCGCACGACAGATCATGAGGCCCAACCCAGGTCCAACCACCTTGAAACCTTCAATCCGGCATAAATTGGCCCGAATGATGAGTCGTCGCCCGACGATGCCCATGTCTTGCGCCCGCCCCTGGTTTGTCCGCGCAGTTTGCCTGGGACTGATGGCGCTGGTGTTTCTGTGCGGCGGCTGCACGCGGAAGTACTGGCGCGAGCAGGCCGACGACCTGTCCTACGATATCATCAAGAAGAAGGAAGTCGATCCGCGCTGGTCACTCCCGCGAATCGACGTGATGGCCGATCCGCGAAGTCGATTCTACGATCCGTACGATCCCGATTTCACTCCGCTGCCCCCCGACGATCCCGCCGCCCACGACTACATGAACTGGGTCTACGGGATGAACGGGTATCGCAAATGGCATGAATTCGGCGATCTGCCGGCGGCGGAAAACCCCGATTGGCTCCAGCCGTTCGGCCTGTCACAGGAGGTGGTGGCCGCCAATTACAGCAAGTCGGCGGTGCTACCACAGATTGAAAAACTGACGCTCGAAGAAGCTGTCGAGCTTTCGTGGGTTCACAGTCGCGATTACCAGACGCAGGTTGAAAACATCTACCTCGTCGCGCTCGCGCTGACGCTCCAGCGGTTTCAGTTCGATTTGCAGTTCGTCGGCTTCGGCGGTCGGCCGAGCAGCGAAGTCACCTTGGAAGACGTGCCGGGCACGGGGGATTCCGTGAACTGGAACAATACCGTGGGTGTCAGGCAATTGTTTCCGTCGGGGGCGCAGTTCATCGCCGAACTGGCCAACAATACGCTCTGGCTCTTCTCGGCGGGCGGCAAGAGCGATTCGACCGCCAGCGTGATTTCGTACTCGCTCGTGCAGCCGCTGCTGGCGAACGGCGGTCGGCGATTTGTCCTGGAAGGGCTGACGCAGGCCGAGCGCAACATGCTCTATGCGGTCCGTGACCTGGCCCGTTATCGAATGGGGTTCTTCACCACGGCTGTCGCCGGGGGGGGGACGGCCGGTTT
>JAGVKR010000217.1 GCA_020050375.1 Planctomycetales bacterium | reverse complement strand
GGCTCGACAAACTGCGGCGGCTCGTAGAACTCCACCCGCGGGTCGCGAAGCTGCTCGAACACCCGCTGCTCGTCGTTGGGAAGCTCGACGACCGCCGAGTAGACGAACCGCAGGTCGTCGCGCGCCCTGGCATCGAGGCTTTTGCGCAGGATGCGCCACCGCGTAAAGTCGGTCGCGCGAACGCCGAGCGTTGTCGCGAGCAGATCGCGAAGCGACTCCTCGGCTTGCTCGACGGGCAGTTGAAGATTGCTGACTCGAAGCGGCATGATTTCAATCTAGCGGTCTCGCCTCCCCATCGCCATTCCCGCGCCTACCCTTCTATCGACTCTCTTCGATCATCGACCCGTCCGACACGGACCGGCTTTGTGGCCCAATTGACATTCGTCTACGTGTCGAGTAGAGCTAACTGTCGGCGACGCATTTCGGCCGGCGCGACCGTGAAAATGCAACACGGGGAGCCAGGATCAGCGCGACAGGAGAGACGATGGCACGGCGGGTGGAAAGCGATCACCGCGACGATGTGCTGGAAGCATGCGAAGCCGCGCTCGATCATCGCTTCCAGAATCGCGACTTGCTGAGAAACTGCCTGACGCATGCCTCGGGAGCGAACCATCGGCTGGCCTCGAACGAGCGTCTCGAGTTTCTCGGCGACGCGATTCTCGGCGCGGTCGTCTGCGAAATGCTCTACCATCGGTTTCCGGAAGAACCCGAAGGCGAGCTGACCCGTATCAAGTCGATCGTCGTCAGCCGCACGACCTGTGCGAAGATCAGCGTCGCGCTGAGTCTGCCCGGCTTTCTGCTGTTGGGCAAAGGCTTGTCGGTTCACGATTCGGTCCCGATGTCGGTGGCCGCGGCGGTCTTCGAATCGCTGATCGCCGGCGTCTATCTTGACGGCGGACTGGAACCGGCTCGAACCCTGATCGAACGGGTCGTCGGGCCCGAGATCGAGCTGGCGGGCGGAGTCGAGCACGGCCGGAACTACAAGAGCCTGTTGCAGCAACATGCACAGAAAATGTTCGGGGAAACGCCTGTTTATCGCCTGCTCGATGAAAAAGGGCCCGATCATTCGAAGTGCTTCAAAGTCTCGGCCATGATCGGGCCTTTGAGCTACGCCCCCGCCTGGGGCGCCAACAAGAAGGCCGCCGAGCAGCGGGCCGCCCAAAACGCCCTCTACGAGCTGGAAGGCAAGCCGTTGCCGCACGTCGGTGACTGACCACTTCGGAGCCCGCCCAAACGGCTTTTGCGCGAGCCGGAAATAGCAGAAGCGGTCGAGTGATCTCGACCGCTTCGTGCTTGTTGTGGCTTCCTATGCGGCGTCAGCCGCACAAGGCGCGAGAAGATTACTTCTTGGCTTTCTTCTTCGCGGCCTTCTTGGGAGCAGCCTTCTTCTTTGCAGCTTTCTTGGCCACCGGAAGTTCCTCCTTACAGAGCCAACTCGTGTAGCCGTTACTGCCGCCGGAACCGGGCAAACAAACTCTGGCAGAAACGAACCACACCCTCGATGTTTCCTCGACTTGTCAACCCTGACAAGCCAACGGCAAGCCCTCAAACACTGCCCTGGAGAGCGTCACGACACGAGGTCGTTGATTCACATCCAGCTACAGTAAGGACTTACACGTTATCATGCGGTCATAGTAAGCATTTCCGAAAATTCTGCAAGCAGATTTTTGCGTATTACCCGCGTAAAACGCAGTTTGCCCGTTCGCTCAGAACACGCACTGCGCCGCGCGCTGGCAGCGCGATGCAGCGCGATTCGAAGCGCGCATCACAAATCGCGCGCTGCGCAATTGCAAAAAATGCCTGAAAATCCAGTGTTTTTTGACATTCGTCGCGCACAGCGCGATTCTTTCGCGCACACGACGATGCGTGCATCACACACACAACTTCACGCGTCGCATGGGACGACGCACCGCAAAAAAAATTCTGAAAAAATTTCACGCACGCGATTTTTCTGCGCGAGAATGGCGCGCTGCGCTGCATTGCGCCGGCGATGCGCGCTCGTGCGCATGCGCGCGAGCGCTCAAGCGAGCCGCGACAGCACCTCGCGCATGTATCGCAGACTGTCGCTCGCGATCTTTTCGCAGCCGGGCGTGTAGTCGAAAACTTCGACCGACACCCAACCCGAGTAACCGGTATCGAGCAGCGCGCGAAAAATGGGAGCGAAGTCGGTCGGTCCCATTCCCGGTCCCAGAAGGTTGCCGTCGTTGACGTGAAAGTGACCAACGTGCGCGGCGTGCCTGGCGATCAGCTTCGGGATCGGCTCCGCCTCGCTGAGCATCGCTTTGACGTCCTGGTGCAGCACGAAGTTCGATTGTCCCACCCGCTCCATCAGCTCCACCGCCTCGCCGCAGGTGTTAATGAAGTTGGTTTCCTTCGGGGTCAGCGGTTCCATGCAGATTTTCACCCCCCGTTCGGCCAGTAGGGGGAGGCATCGGCGAAAGATCTCGGCGGCCCGGTCAAGCCCCGCCTCGCGTGACGTGCCGGCTTCGAGATTCCGCTGGGCCGGGGACCCGAACACGAGGACGGTCCCCCCCAGATCGGCACAGGCCAGCCCCAGCTCGACCAGATAGTCGGCGGTGGCCCGCCGAACCGCCGGATCGGCACTGGTCAGGTGCAAACCGGTCGTTTTGGCCAGCAGCCAGTGCAAGCCGATGATCTCTAACCCGTGTTCGGAAGCCTGTTTACGCAACGTCTGCCGCCTGTCGGCCGAAACGTCGGTGATCCGCGGCGCCAGCGTGAAGGGTGCGACTTCGATCCCCTGATAGCCGGTTTCGGCAATGAACCGGCATTGGCGTTCCCAATCCCAGTTTTCGAACAGTTCCTGACAGATGGCAAATTTCATTTTGGGAGTTTTCCGCAGGGATCTCGCGGGACCGGGGCCGGCTGACAATCTGGAGAGACAAACGACGGACCTTCGAGAATAGCACGCCACGCGCTCACTCGCGAGTGACCGGCGAGGCGCGTCGACCGTGAATCGCACAGGGGAGAATTGCGGATACGAACGGATAAGGCAGATCAAGCGGATACGAATCCATGCGGATTCTTCTTTCGTCAGTTTCGTGTCTTTCGTGGTTGAAATCTGATTTGTTTGCGGCTGACGGAAGTGAAGCCGCGCTGGGTTCTTCGTGGTTGAAACTTGTCCGGTGATCTTCGCGGGGCTGCGCCGGTGGAGAATGCTCCTGTCGGCTGGTATGTTCCCTGTCGAGATTCGTATGCAGCACATCCGCCGGCCCGTTCCTGGAATACGATGAGCTCTTTTTCAGCCTATCTGCTGCTTCAAGGCTACGTGCTGACGCTGCTGTTCGTCCCTTATGTGCTACTGCAGAAGCGCAAGGCCCCCGTCTCGAAGCTCGCCTGGATCATGGGGATCGTGGTCCTCCCCTATTTCGGCACATTGTTTTTCCTCGTCTTCGGCATCAATCGGGTCGAGCGGCGGGCGGCGATCCGACAGGCGGCGCGCCGCCAGCTTGAAGAGCTGCTCCCTCCGGCCGGCCATTACGAGGCGTTGCCCGGCGAGACGTTCGATCCGGAATTGCAGGGGCTCATCCGTCTGGCCGACCGCATCACACCGACGCGGCTTTGCTTCGGCAACAACGTCGAGATCGTCTCCGACACCAACCGCACACTGGGGCTGATCGAGCAGGCGATCCTCTCGGCCAAAGAATCGATTCATCTCGAATACTACATCTGGCAACCCGACCGCACGGGGCGGCGCTTGCGCGACCTGCTCATCCGCAAGGCGGCCGAAGGGGTCAAGATCCGATTTCTGTTCGACGGGATCGGGTCATTGTTCACGGGCAAGAAGTTCCTGCAGCCGATGCTCGCGGCCGGAATCGAAGTCGCCAGCGCCCTTCCCGGGGCGAGCTTCCGCGAACGGTGGTCGATCAACCTCCGCAATCATCGGAAGATCGTGATCGTCGACGGCCGCGTGGGCTTCACGGGTGGAATGAACATCGGTGACGAGTACATCGGGCGAAACAAGCAGCTCGGGTTCTGGCGCGACACGCACCTGCGCCTGGCCGGGCCGCTCGTCCTGCAGTTGCAGCAGGTTTTTGCCGAAGACTGGTTTTTCGCCACGGGGCGAGCCCTGACCGGAGCCGATCTGTTTCCGCCTCCGGCCGAATCCGGCGATCAAATCGCCCAGGTCATCGCCGGCGGGCCGGACGGCGATGCCGACGTGTTCCATTCGGTCTATTTCACAGCAATTTGCGAAGCCCGCCAGCGGATCACTCTGGCAACTTCGTACTTCATTCCGACGCCGGCCTTGATGACCGCCCTCGAGGCGGCCGCTTACCGCGGAGTCCGCGTGCGGCTCATGGTTCCCGCCGCGGGCGATCACAAATGGATGGTGACGGCCGGGCGCGGCTTCTACGAGCCGCTGCT
>JAGVKR010000810.1 GCA_020050375.1 Planctomycetales bacterium | reverse complement strand
GTCGCGGTAGATGTACAGCCGGACAAGATTCAACCCCACAGCCAGGACCACGTCGAACTCGTTCAGCCGCTCACGAAGGTCGGACGACCAATAGGGGAGCGTGCCGCGATACAACACATGGTCGGCGTGCATGGGCAATCGGCCATGTGACGGTGTGGCCTCGGCAAACACCGCGGCGCCGAGCCGCTCCGCAACCGCGACCAGCTCACCGATCCCATCCGCTTCTGTCACGCGGCTCCCCGCGAGGATCGCAGGATTCTTCGCCTGAGCCAACAACGCCGTGGCTTGTTCCAGGGCCGCGCGCGGCGGACGAACGCGGCGATCGGGAATGTGCGGCGCCGAGCAATCCGCTCGTACGCTCTCGGAAACGGTCTCCATCTGCATGTCGACCGGAAGTGCGAGAAAAACCGGCCCGGTCGGCGGAGTCAGGGCGATTTGTATGGCCCGCCGCACTGCGACCGGGATATCCTCCACCCGCTGCACTTCATACGCCCATTTCGTCCACGGGGACGCCACGCGGACGATGTCTCCCTGCAACACTGGTTCGCCCAGTTGCAATCGGCGATCCTGATGCCCGGATGTGATGAGCAGCGGCGTCCCTTCGATGTGGGCGTTGTAGAGCATCCCCATCGCATTGCCGAGGCCGCAGGAGATGTGGACGTTCACCACCCCCAGGCATCCCGAGGCCATCGCATACCCGTCGGCCATCGCCATGACGGGGATTTCCTGCACACCGAAGACGTATTGAAATCGCCCGTCGCCGGCCAGTGCGGAATTCAACGGCAGCTCCGTAGTGCCGGGATTGCCGAAGATGTGCCGGACACCGGCGGCGTGCAAAACTTCGAGAAAAACTTCAATACCCGTCATTTCGAACACCTGGTTGCGACGGACTGGCAGGCGACACAACTCCAGTTTAGCGGGACACCTGCGGGTGCGTCAGTGTCTGAAGGCTTCCGCTCGGTCACGGAGTTTGTCGAGACGCCTGTGCATGGCCGCGGGCATTGTGGAAAACCAGACCCGCCGTCGTCTGCGCCCCCCCCGAACTGGGCCCGACTCGCGACTTGAAAAAAAATCCGAATCGGCATGATTCTCGCTGATCGGACGTTGATTTCGCGAAAAGCGGCCGCTGATTTCGTGAAGTTTCGCGAAGAAGTCGTTGAATTTCGTGAAGAAACGGTTAACATATACTGGCCATTCAAGCGCTGTTCTCGCGGCGCGACATTCGTGACGAACCCGGAACATGTCGGATTTGCAACGCATTGCTCTGTTATTAGGCGTTTTGATGCTGCTTGTGTTCGTCTGGCTCCGTTGGGATCCGAGCGATTACGGCCGTCCGCCGTTGGGCTACGTGACGGGGAAAGTCTCGCTCGATGGAAAGCCGCTCGCGGGGGTGATCATTGCCTTCTATCCGGAGAATGGCCGGATGGGAACCGCGATCGTTGACAAAGATGGCAGTTACGACGTGAAGTACACCAACCGAGTTCGTGGCACAAAAATCGGGCCGAGCACAGTGCATTTTGCCTGGCAGACGGGTGATTCCGGCCCAACGATTCCGGAGAGATACGGCGATAGATCGGAATTGAAGGTTGACGTCCAGAAGAAAAAGAACGTCTTCAACTTCGACCTGGTATCCACCCCACCGGAAGAAACCCCTGCGCAGCCACCAAAGCGCCAAAGGAATGTGTCCCGAGCAAAACCTCGACCGAACGCAGCGCCTGTCCTTGATTGACCGGCCGACGTGAGCTATTTACACCGCGCAATGTTTGCTCGGTTCAATTTGTGTGTCTTTTTTTTCGGGAGCATTCCATGAGTATGAAATCGAAAGTGAGACAAGGTTTTACGTTGATTGAGTTATTGGTGGTTATTGCGATTATCGGCGTTTTGGTCGCGTTGTTGCTGCCGGCAGTCCAGCAGGCTCGCGAAGCGGCCCGCCGCACGCAGTGCAAAAACAATCTGAAGCAAATCGGGCTGGCGTTCCACAACTATCACGACGTGTCCAACGTGTTTCCTCCAGGGTGGGTCAGCAGCAGCTATCAGCCGCCGACCGGTGCTGCCGGCCCTGGTGAGCTGACGATCTGGAGCTGGGGGGTATTTGTCCTCCCGTACATCGACCAGGGTCCGCTGTTCAACCTTGTGGCGCCGGGGACGCTTAGCATTGCCGCCAACCTGGCCCTGGGTGGAGCGAACGCCGCGGCCCTCACGAACCCGCTCCCCTCGTTCCGCTGTGCCAGCGATGGGGGCCCCCCTTTGAACAATTTCGACGGCAGCCTCAGCACCGTTTATGCGGCCGACTTCAACACATACAACCGGAACGTGACTTCCGACGGCACGAACCGAATCGCCATCGCGACGTCGAACTACGTGATGGTCGCGGACGTCGGCGACAGCATCACCCCGTCCGTCATCGAAGCGACCTACGGCCCTCCGTTGGGAATCGGGTGGAACGATTCCAAGGTCGGAATCCGCGACATCACCGACGGCACGAGCAACCAGTTGCTGGTCGGTGAACGTGCCTTCCAGTTCGAAGGTTTGTATGCTGGCGCCGGCAACGCTTTGGGGTTCGCGCCCGCAACGGCGGGCGGCTCCTATGCCAACCTTCAATGCCGGTCCTGTCTGGCCGTGGTCGGCATTCCGTACTGGGGCATCAACCAGTCCGTGGTCGCTCCCTCTCATCAATCGCGTGGTTTCTCCAGCAACCACGTGGGTGGCGTGCATTTCGTGCTGGCCGATGGCTCGGTGAGATTCATCAGCGACAACATCGATCACAAAGCGAATAGCATTGCCGCCGCGCTCGGCACTGGTAGCCATAGCGGTCCTGCCTTCATTGACAGCACGTTCGAACGGCTCTGTGCCCGTAACGACGGTCAGCCGGTCGGTGATTTCTAATCCGGCGCCTT
>JAGVKR010000291.1 GCA_020050375.1 Planctomycetales bacterium | reverse complement strand
TTGATCGACGACATGGGGTTCGGCCAGTCGAGCGCGTTCGGGGGGCCGATCCACATGCCGACGCTCGAACGCCTCGCCAAAGGGGGGCTGCGCTACAACCAGTTCCATACGACAGCGCTCTGCTCGCCGACGCGGGCGGCCTTGCTCTCCGGGCGCAATCATCACGTGGGGAACATGGGCTCGATCACCGAGACGGCGACCGCCTTTCCCGGCCAGACGGGAAAACGTCCCAACAGCGTGGCGCCGCTGGCCGAAATGCTCAGGCTCAATGGATTCAGCACAGCCGCCTTCGGCAAGTCGCACGAAACGGCCGCCTGGGAGGTGAGCCCTTCCGGCCCGACCGACCGCTGGCCGACGCGGTCGGGGTTCGACAAGTTCTACGGCTTCATCGGCGGCGAAGCGAACCAATGGTCGCCGGCCATTTATGAAGACATGACGCGAATCGAAATCCCGAACGGCCCGAAGTATCACCTGATGACCGATTTGGCCAATCAGGCGATCAAGTGGACGAGCTTCCAGAAGTCGCTCACTCCCGACAAGCCGTTCTTCGTCTACTTCGCGCCCGGCGCGACGCACGCGCCGCACCACGTGCCCAAAGAGTGGATCGCCAAATACGAAGGGAAATTCGACCAGGGTTGGGACAAGCTGCGCGACGAGACGCTGGCGCGGCAGAAGAAACTCGGCGTCGTGCCGGCCGCTACGAAACTGGCTCCCAAGCCCGCGGACATCAAAGATTGGGACACGCTGAGCGCCGACGAGAAGAGGTTGTTTGCCCGCCAGATGGAAGTCTTCGCCGGCTTCGGGGAGTATGCCGACTACGAAGTCGGCCGGCTCATTCAGTCGATTGAAGCGATGGGGCAGCTCGACAACACGCTCGTCTTCTACATCGTGGGAGACAACGGCGCGAGCGCCGAAGGAACGATGAACGGCCTCTTCAACGAGGCCACCTACTTCAACGGCGTCCCCGAATCGGTCCCCGACATCCTCAAGCGGATCGACGAACTGGGGAGCGCGACGTCCTACGGGCACTACGCGGCCGGATGGGCCGTCGCGGGCGACACGCCGTTCACCTGGACGAAGCAGGTCGCCGGCAGCTACGGCGGCACCCGCAACGGATTGGTCGTCCACTGGCCGAGGACAATCACGGCCAGGGGGGAAATTCGCTCGCAGTGGCACCACGTGATCGACGTCGCGCCGACCATTCTCGAAGCGGCCGGCCTGCCCGAGCCCAAATCGGTGAACGGCACCCCGCAGACCCCCATCGAAGGGGTGAGCATGGTCTATACGTTTGCGGATGCCAAAGCAAAAGACCGGCATCGGACGCAGTACTTCGAAATCTTCGGCAATCGGGGTATTTATCAGGACGGCTGGCTGGCCCACACGGTGCATCGGCTCCCGTGGGGGAACGCGCCGCGCGCACCGCTGCTCGACGACAAATGGGAGCTGTACCACGTCGAATCCGACTTCAGCTCGGCAAACGATGTGGCGGCCAAGAACCCGGAAAAGCTCAAGGAGCTGCAGGAGCTGTTCCTGAAGGAAGCGATCCGAAACAACGTCCTTCCGATCGACGATCGAGGCGTCGAGCGGATCAACGCCGCTCTCGCCGGGCGGCCCGACCTGATGGCCGGGCGCACGTCGCTGACGGTCTACGAGGGGATGGTCGGCATGTCGGAGAACGTCTTCATCAATACCAAGAACCGGTCGCATACAATCACGGCCGAAGTGCAGATCCCCGATGGGGGAGCGAACGGTGTGGTTCTCGCTCAGGCGGGGCGGTTCGGCGGCTGGAGCCTGTATCTGAAAGACGGGAAGCCGACGTACACGTACAACTTTCTCGGCTTACAGGCGTACAAAGTCGCTGCGAGCAAGGCGCTCCCCGCCGGCAAGGCGACGATCCGCTACCAGTTTGTGTACGACGGAGGCGGCCCCGGCAAGGGGGGAATGGGGACGCTGCTCGTCAATGGCGAAAAAGTGGCCGAAGGGCGGATCGACCATACGCAGGCGGGGATCTTCTCGGCGGACGAAGGAGTCGACGTCGGCCTCGATGGCGAGTCGCCGGTGACGACCGATTACAAAGAGCGCGAGAACAAATTCACCGGCAAAATCGACAAGGTGACGGTCGAGCTGAAGTGAGCCAATCGACGATTGCTGGATAAGTCCGACGAGCGGAGATCATCGGACAGACCACAGCATCGATCAGCTCCATCGGCTGCCCTTTCCCGCATTTTTCGCCTGCCAGGCCAGAGCTTCGGAATCGACGGCGCGTGGGAATTGTTCCAGTCGCTGTTCAGTATTCTCCGCCGATCTCGCCCCCTGCGCGCGTTGTGAGCGATCGCAACAGGCCAACGTCGATGCTGTCGCTGACGAACGAGACGTGTCCGTCGGTGAAAAGAAAATGACATCCCCCGGCATGCGGGCTGGAAAACTGGAATTGCCGCTCGCAACTGCTGGAACAGGTGGTGACGGGAGGATTGATTCCCGCCTTCGCGCAGTTGGACGAGCATTTCCACCATCGGAGAACTGCGCGGGCGAATCCCTGAGAGCCGCCCCCCCCTCCGCCGCCCCCCGTATTCATCGCACCCCGCGCCCAGCCGCCGATTTCGTGCCGGAGCTCGCCGGCCAGAAGCGTATTGGAGGTGCCGTCGCTGATGTCGCCGATTCGCACACGCGAGATCGGGTACAGTATGCCATCATCCTGTCCGGCCATTGTGCCGGCGTTTCCGGCGTAATGTCCGGCGGCGTACTGTGGACTGGCGGGCGGGTCGGTTACGGAAGGACACAAGAAGATTGGCATTTGACTCTGCGCCGCCGCGGCATTGGCGGGGTCGTCAAAGCGACGATTGAAATCGTACGTCGTCTGGACATTCTGTTGGTCGACATAAGGCAGAATCTGGACGAGCCAGGTGTGCAGGCGCTGGCCCTGCGCAACGCTGCCGCTCGTGCCGAGAACGCCCGGCGGGAACGTTCGATGGCTCGATTCGTAATTGTGCACAGCGAGCCCGAGTTGCTTGAGATTGTTTCGGCACTGAGCTCGGCGCGCGGCTTCGCGCGCCTGCTGCACCGCAGGCAACAGCAGCGCGACGATGACGCCAATGATCGCGATGACCACGAGCAGCTCAATGAGTGTGAAGGCGCGGCGGACAGTTTGTCTCATGGGCGAATTCGTCAGGTGAGTTTGAGGGCCGTCCAGTCGCTGCCTTGCGTCTCGGCCGGAATGACTGTCAGGACAATTTCACCTCCCCGGCAGTTGGGGCGCAGCTTCTTTCCGACGTCGACGGTTCCTTCGAGCACGGCCCCGCCGCCCTCCTGGCGGGCAGCGACACCGCGCAGCGCGAGGTCGGCCAGTTTCACGACACCGGAGAGGTCGTCGCCCCAGCCTTCCAGTTGGACGACACGGCCGTCATCGCCGGTTGCAGCCAGGCCCACCGCCGCGAGCGCTCCGATGACACCCCCTTCGGTCCCCCCGAGACCTTCCAGATGGATGCCGCACTGTGCCGCCAAAAAACGCGCTTCGCCCTGAGTCACGATATCGCGCTGCGCCCGTCGGCCGAAATTCCGAACCACGTCGGGAACGTCTTCGGTCAGGCACAGGCCCGGATCACTGCCCTCGATGAAGCTCGATCGCATGCCGGTCCGCAGCACGTCGAGCAGCCAGTCGAGGTCGTGTTCGCCGGTCGGCTCGAACAGCAGCGAGGCGCTGCCGTTCTTGCTCGTGCAGGGAATTGACGGATCTCCGCACAGTTGATGGCGGACGATTCTCCGGCAGCGATAACGCCCCGCCACGGCCTGCGCAAGTTTTCGCGCGAGCTGATTCGTGCCCGGCGTATCGGGCATATCGGTATCATCGATCCCGACCCAGATCATTTGGAGCCGCCTCTGTTCGAAACGTGCTTCTCGGGAGACCAGCGGAACCAGAGCGCTGCGCCCGCCAAGCCGGCCAGCAGTCCGCACACGGCATAAGTCAGCGGTGCGATCGACCACCAGTCGGTGAGTCTGCGCATCGAGATCGCGTCCAAGCCGGCCATCTTGCCTCCTCCGCGGATGGCGAATGCCGCAAGGTTGGTGATGAGCCCGGCAAGGGCGCACCGCAGAAAAATCGCCTTGCCACCGCGCGTCTGCCACAGCGCCGCATCGAGCATCGG
>JAGVKR010000282.1 GCA_020050375.1 Planctomycetales bacterium | reverse complement strand
GCCGACTACGACCGCCTGCCGGCGAAGGCCGAGGGGGTGGTGCGCGAGCCGGTCTGGACTCTGAGCCGGCAGTCGGCGGGGATGTGCGTCCGGTTCGTCACCGAGGCCCAATCAGTCCACGCGCGGTGGACGCTCAATTCGAATCGACTCGCAATGCCGAACATGCCGGCGACGGGGGTGAGCGGCCTCGACCTTTACGTGAAACACGAAGGCCGCTGGCGGTGGCTGGCGGTGGGGATTCCGAGCGCGGTCGCCAATCGCGTAAAGCTTGTGGACGAGCTTCCCTCGGGAGAACGGGAGTTCCTCCTCTACCTGCCGCTTCGCAACGGCGTCATCTCGGTCGAAATCGGGATTCCCCCGTCAGCGAAGATCGCCAAAGGGGCGCCGTATCCGGCCGGCCGCAAGCCGATCCTCTTTTACGGCACGTCGATCACCCACGGCGGGAGCGCGTCGCGCCCCGGGATGGTCCATACGGCGATCCTCGGGCGAAAACTGAATTTTCCGGTGATCAATCTCGGGTTCGGCGGCAACGGCCGGATGGAGCCGGAGCTGGCGTAATTGCTCGCAGAGCTGGATCCGGCGGTGTACGTCCTCGATTGCCTCCCCAACATGCTGGCGCCGGAAGTGACCGAACGGGTCGAGCCGTTCGTGAACGTCCTCCGCCAGGCGCACCCCGATGTGCCGATTCTGCTCGTGGAAGACCGGACGTATGCCGACAGCTTCCTCGTCGCGAGCAAGCGGCAGCGGAACGTGGAAAGCCGGGCGGCGCTGCGCGCGGCGTACAACCGCCTGATGAAAGCGAATACGCCGCACCTGCATTATCTGCGCGGCGACGAGCTGCTTGGCGACGACGGCGAAGCCACGGTCGACAGCTCGCATCCGACCGATCTGGGTTTCACGCGTCAGGCCGCCGCGTTCGAGGATGCACTGATACCGCTGCTGGCGACGAAAATAAAGGCCGAAAGACCATAAGTCATCAGGGGGCTGACCGACCGGCGCTCGGAATCGTTGCGACCGCAGGACAATTTCAGAACCCTGTTTCCACCAGCGGTGTTAGAATGACGTGGCGTCCTGCGCTGTCGAGAAAAAAAACGGTCCGGCAGGAATCCGTGCAATTCGGACGTGCGTCATAGCCGCGCGTGCGTTGAACTTATCGTAGGGCGTTCAGCAACATCCCGAATCGGAGCGAATTCAGGAATCGGTGGTCGCCCTCCCAGGGAAACGAATCGGAAATCAGAAACCATTGGTCATCAGTGAGTTGTGAAAACGGCTCCGTCCTGGACGCCGTGTCATGTCGCTCCAGCGACGGAAAAAACGCAGGCGTCAACATGGGCAAGGCCCTCCTTTCTGGAAGACCAACATGCAAAGGGTTCAGGAATTCAGAGGTGTTGACGGAAGCTCAATGGAATCGCATGCTTTATGGACACACACTATTTGCGCCATGACGATGTTTACCGTAAGCTGATAAAGGAAGAAAATGCAATCGGGTGGGATAAAACACCAGCAGCCTATGAGAAGATGGAGCGACGGCTAAAAATAATATTTGATTTATGCGACATGCCATCACGTGGCCGCATACTGGAGCTGGGCTGTGGAGCAGGGAATATATCTCTCTGGTTGGAGAAGCAAGGGTATGAGGTCACAGGTATAGACATTTCCCCCACGGCAATAGCGTGGGCAACAAGTAAATGTCTTGACGCCGGCGGAACGACACGGTTCTTTGTCGACAATGTCCTAGACATGCGTTTTGCGGAAGATGGATACTTCGATATCGTGCTTGATGGACATTGTTTGCATTGCATCATAGGGGACGATCGACGGGATTTTTTTTCGGAATCTTCGCGCGTATTGAAACCGGGTGGGCGGCTGCTCATTGATACGATGTGTGGCCCCGTCATCGGTAACCGGCTGAGTGGCTATGATACAAAATCACAATGTACGATTAGCGACGGCATAGCGACAAGGTATTTCGGTTTGCCGGAAGAGATCGAAAAGGAAGTAGTAGACTCCGGATTTAATATAACAATGGTGATCAGAGAGCCCGAACCGCCACATGGCACAATAATATTTGTGGCTGCCAAGCCTTCGCCTGACGACATGTCACTATCTTAAAAGATATTTGGACGGATGCGAATAATGACCGTTTAACTTCGACCACTGGATGTCACGTGTAATCTTAAATGCCTATACTGTTTCCAAAACCCGCAACGTGATGCTAAGAAAGAGTCAAAGCCAACAAAGATGGCTATATCGGTACGACGACTCGCACGATTTATCACGAGGCGCCGCGCTGGCGGTGCAGCTCGGCCAAACAGAACAGACTGACGATCGGCGGCGTCGCTGGCATCCCGACGAACTCGGGACACCTTGGGACCGGATACGGAGAGTGACGACGACCCTGAGCGGATCGGAAAAAGAGTGGAAAGAAAGGTGACCCACGTCGCCGTCTATTTTCCGACTAATATATCCCGTCCACCACCGTCATTCTATTCGGAGTGAGCCGATCGCGTTCCTGGAGAGAGACCATGACGATGTTCAGATGGACACTGGGTGCATCGTTGATCGCGGCGGGCGGCCTGACCGGGCCGGGCATGCCGAAATCTGAAATGCCACTCCGCCGCGTTCCGGCCGTCGCCGCTGCGCCGGTCACTGTCTCCCGTCCGCTGACGCGCGAGGTCCTCTGGAACCCGGACCTGGAAAAGCAGAGTCCCTTCGGTTTCATCCCGACGGAATGGACGGTCCGCCCGCAGTTACTTCCCGGACACTGGGACGTCAAAACCGTCCTTGCATCCGGTGACGCTGACGGCGAACGCGGTTCCAAACGAACCTCGCGATGAATACCAGAGCCGGCTCGCGGGAACCCGCTGGTCGACCCCAGGTGGCCGTATGTGTTAATCTTTCGAGACGCCTGCGGTTCTTCGTTTCGGAGGCGGGGTGGTTGAGGACCTGCTTCCGCGGCAGGAATGCGATTGGGTCTGTGAGAGATTCGTCATGCAACTTCCCGTTGTGCGCGGCAAGATTGAGCGGCGAATTCTCGTCAACTATCGAGTTGATGCGGACGTGCTGGCGCGTCTCTTGCCCCCGCCGTTTCGGCCGCAGTTGGTCGGAGGCTACGGAATCGCCGGAATCTGTTTGATTCGCTTGAGAAGGATTCGCCCCCGTGGCTGGCCGACACTGCTCGGGTTCTCTTCCGAAAATGCCGCCCACCGGATTGCGGTTGAATGGGATGATGCCGACGAGGTGCTCGTGCGCGAGCTGGGGGCTCCCGCTGGTCGACCCCAGCCACCCGTCGGGATCCTCCGCCGCGGCGTCTACGTGCCGCGGCGCGATTCATCCTCGAAGTTCAACGTGCTGGTGGGAGGGCGGCTGTTCCCCGGCGTGCATCATCTGTCGCGGTTCGACGTCCGCGAAGCGGGGGACGAATATCACGTCGCCGTCAGTCATCGGGACGGCACACGGGTTTCCATCGACGGGCGCGCCGCAGAACGACTCCCGACGGACTCGATCTTCCGTTCGCTGGAGGAGGCGTCGCAGTTTTTCGCCGGCGGTTCGCTGGGGTATTCGGCGACCAGCCGACGGGGCGTCTACGACGGACTCGAACTGCGTACGCTGGAATGGAAGCTCGAACCGTTGGCCGTCGAACAGGTCGCGTCGACCTTTTTCGGAGATCGCCGGCAGTTTCGGGAAGGGAGCGCCGCGTTCGACAGCGCCTTTCTCAT
>JAGVKR010000636.1 GCA_020050375.1 Planctomycetales bacterium | reverse complement strand
GGGCCGCAAAGACGTCCGCTACCTGACCACCCCGCGCTTCCTGCAAGTCTTCGGCCTGGGGAGCCTCGAAGAGCTGCCGCAGCCGGATGACCTCGCGCGGAAGTGAGCTTCGGATCGGGATCGTGAGCGAAAGCGCGTTCTACTGCTTGGGATCAGCGGGAGGGAAGTTTTTTGAACTCGGCTGGAAGCCTGAGATGACGACGTCAGTAGGCTGCTTTGCAGGAATTCAATTCAAGGCATCTTCGTGAAGCGCTTCGTGAACAGGCATTTTGGGACATGCTCGCTCGCCACGTACGAGAAAAACAGGAAATTGTGATGTCTAAAATCCGCTGCTGGCAGGTTGACGCCTTCACCGACCGTCCATTTGCCGGGAATCCGGCGGCGATTTGCTGGCTTGAGTCGGAAGCCGACCCAGCCTGGATGCAATCGGTCGCTGCCGAGATGAATCTCTCCGAAACGGCATTCGTCCGTCCCCTGAAGGATGGACTGGAATTGCGGTGGTTCACGCCTGGCGTGGAAGTCGATCTTTGCGGCCATGCGACCCTGGCCACCGCTCACGCGCTCTGGTCCAGCGATCTCGTGCCCCAAGGGTCGCCGCTCTTTTTCCACACCAAAAGCGGCCTGCTGACCTGCACACAGGACGATCGCTTCATCGAATTGGATTTCCCGGCGACTCCCGCCAGTGTTGCCGAACCACCGGCGCTGCTGCTCGAAGCCCTGGGAGCGAAGCCTTCCTTTGTGGGAAAGTCTCGATTCGACTACCTCGCTGTTTTTGAGTCGGCGAGCGTCGTGCGAAACCTTCGCCCCGATTTTCGAAAACTGGGCCGGCTCCCGGTGCGGGGAGTGATCGCGACCGCCCCGTCCGATGTCTCCGGGTTCGATTTCATCTCCCGTTTTTTTGCTCCGGCCGTTGGTGTCGATGAAGATCCCGTCTGCGGGTCGGCCCACTGCTGCCTGGCGCCCTTTTGGGCAGGCCGGTTGGGGAAACAGAACCTGATGGCCTATCAAGCCTCGACTCGCGGGGGCGTGCTCCGACTCCGAATGAATGGCGATCGAGTCATCCTTGGTGGCCAGGCCGTCACGGTCTGGCAGGGAGAATTGCTGTGAGCGCGCCCGCGAAGGAAAACCATCTCAATCATCATCCTCATGTTTCCAGATCCGGTACATTCAGCCGACACGGGATCGGAAAAACCGGTAAAATGGAGGTCGCTGAAACGGACGCCGGACTGCGCTCGTCGAATTCGCGAAACCAGGCGACGCACTCGCCCGGTTCCCGTCACATCCGTGCGATCCGTGCTACTAACATCACGAATTTGCGCACAGTGCGAGGATTTCGATCAGCGACAAAGGACTGACCACGGAATACACCGAAGACACGGAAGTAATACAAGAAAATGACGAGTAGGATCTGTTCGCTCGTCTGCTTCCGTGTGTTTCGTGTATTCCGTGGTCCTGAGCGGTGTCTCGGTTGCGGCTGAGCAATGCGAGGCCGCGCCGGGAAATCCGCGGTTCGAAACCAGCCGATCTTCGTCAATCGATCTTTGACATTCCACATCGCCACCAGCCGGGGACGCCCGCTCGTTGACTCCGGCCACCCGACCGCGCGCCGTTTTTCCAGATTTGGCGCGCGGGGACTTCATCGCGTCGTCCCGATCTCGGCATGATTGGACCTTCCCTGTGACGGACTTCCAACCGCTTGTTGCATTCGCAACTGCAAGGGCTGCTGGCGTTTCGCGTCTCTGGAGCGCTCTGCCGCATTGGAGACGCAACAATTTGCGATTCAAAAGCCATTTGGACGACCGACACAGGGGCCGTGTCAAATGATGTCAACAGACCTCAAGTCATTGCCAGAACAATGCTTACAAGAATCTCTCTGGAAATACCCGAATGTGAAAACAGGAAGACTGCGAGACTTGGTACGCAACATCCACGTTGCGTATGATCGCGAGAACGCCCGACTCGGCCCATCGTGCAAATCAAATTGAACTGAACGTGTGTTCACATTGATGGCGCGCGGTCGTGAGGGTGTCGCAGATGAGATATGACGAGCGATACTCCGGCAATTCGCGAAAGCCACCATCCAGCCGAGTTACCCGGATCGCTCCCGCAACGTGCGATTACGGGCGGCGACAAACATAGCGAGATCCCTGCACCGCCGACCGCCGTTTCTCACGCTCCTGAAACCGCTCTCAGCGATCCGTCCACTACGCCCGGTTCATACAATCGGGCTCAAACAATCGACTCATACTCCTGCGTGAACAACCCGCTGAGAACTTCCCAGCATTTCGACTGATCGGAGAAAAACGCGTACCCGCGATCCTGGGCCGTGCCGTGGCCTCCGACGAAATCATGAACCGTGACTTTCTCGGCAGTCGGCGTGTATTTTGACCCGTCCCATTTCAATAGCCGAGCCGCGGCGGAGCGACCCGCTTCGAGGGGCTCGATCAACTCGAACAGGCGAATGTTCATGGTCGCGTCCTCCTGCAATGGGATTTGGGGAATCGCCGCCGAAACCGAATGACGACCCGGGCCAGGTTGAACCGTACTTTCCCCTTGCGGCCGACGCAATGGCAGCGTACTGAGGAATTGACCTTCGGAGACATGCGGGATGTTACGAAGTCATGCTTCCAGCACGAACGGACTGTTTGCAGGTCTCGATGTGGGCACCACGACCACCAGCCTGCTGGTCGCTTCGGCACGTTTCCTCCGCAATGCGGTGACCGGGCAGTTGGAGATCGGCGAGGTGCAGCCGGTTTATCGACCGGATCCGGTCTTCACTCCCTTTCTCGGCGAAACACTCGATATCGACTCCCTCACGACCCGACTCGACGCCTGGCTCGAAGAGGCAAAGCTGTCGCCGGCGTCGATGGTTGCCGGAGGCGCACTCGTCACGGGCCTGGCCGCCCGCGCGGCCAATGCCGCGAGCGTCACTCGAATTGTCCGACAACGATTCTCGGACTCCGTCGTCGCCCGGGCCGACGATCCGTGCCTCGAATCTTGGCTGGCGTTCATGGGAAACACGCTTGGGCTGTCGCGTGCCGAGCCCGAGCGGGCATTCATCAATCTCGACATCGGCGGCGGAACGACCAACATCGCCTGGGGCGAGAACGGCGAGGTGCGACGGTGCGGCTGCTACTTTGTCGGAGCGAGACATTTCCAGTTCGAGCCGGGGACGTATCGCCTGAGATCGCTCTCCCCCTTTGCGCGTGAGCTGCTGGCTGACTTGGGGCTTCACGCAACGATCGGCTCCGACATGTCGCGACCTGTGCGCACGGCGGTTCTCGACTTTTATGTAAAACTGCTTGAAGCAGCCGTGACCGGCGAGAGATGGCCCGAGCCCGAAAGCTCAGCGCGGCGGCATTGTCAGGTCGAATTCAAAGCCCCGTCGCGAGATCAATCGGCAGCGACAGCCCAACGGCCGATCGTCACGCTCTCGGGAGGAGTGGGAGAACTTGCTTATCGCTGCGCTCGCGGCGACCCGCTGCCGGGGACAACCGCATTCGGCGACCTCGGGATCGACCTGGCTCAGCGCCTGTGCGCCTCGGCGATTCTGGGGCACGATTTGACATCACACGTCCCGGCGGCACTGGGGCGGGCGACGGTTTATGGCCTGGCCCTCCACAGCACCGAGATCTCTGGAACGACGTTGTTCCTGCCGCGCCCGGAATTGTTGCCGCTGAACGATTTGCCGATCCTCGGCTCGCTTTCTGCGAATTCGAGCAGCGACGATTTGGAAACACTCGTCGGGCTGGCGACGCGGGGGACGGCCGGAGCATGCCTGCGGGTTCGCGGAGAGCTGGCGGATACCGTAGCTGTCAAAGCGCTCGGAGAGCGATTTGCGGCGGTGCTTGAGACGTCGGCCTTTCCCGTCGAGAAACCACTGGTGCTGCTCGTCGCGGGGAATTTTGGCAAAACGCTGGGGCAGTATGCGACGCGGTGGGGACGGCTGCCGGTCGCGCTCATTGTCCTCGACGAGCTGCCGGATCGCCCGGCCCATTTTGCTTCGATCGGGAAACCGTGTCAGAATCTGATCACAGTCGCGTTCCACGGCTGGGAAGGGCGACTGGATGAATGAAGCCTCGGGGACTGAAAGTATGCACACGCTGACACCACTCGAAAAAATCTTCGTTCCGCCGCCGCAACTGGACGAAACATACTGCGTCCGGCTGTTCGATCGGGACTTTGCATTC
>JAGVKR010000704.1 GCA_020050375.1 Planctomycetales bacterium | reverse complement strand
GGATCAGGTCGCGTTCCTTGAGGTAGGCCGCTAGCGGGTGGCCGGGCTCAGGAGGATCGCACAGCTCGGCACGCAGGACTCGGATCTCGTTTGGTGCCTCGATCCCGATTTTTACAGAGTTCCTGCCCGAGTGAATCACTTTAATGACAATATTCTCACCGATCTGTATCATTTCCGACGTCTTGCGGGTCAAAACCAACATGGTAGTATCCCTTTGAAAACAGCTCCGAGGTCTTTTCAGGCACTCTTTGCAGTCCTTGCGACATTCCCAAGCCATCTCAGCTCAGTACAGAATGGTCACATTGACTCAAACGAATAGCAATAGCCATGCCAAATCGACTAACAAAGCATATTGTTCATAACTCAATATATTAAAACATAATACAAAAACAGTCAGGAAGCGTTTCATGCACGACCGTGCGATTCTTTTGGCAAATTTCGGACGGCGTTCTTACAAACCACTATCCCGAAAAATCATTTTGATTACACACAAGTCAACAGTGTAATCCGTTCAATTCAAAGGGCTCGGGAAGCCCAGGAAGACCATCATGAACATGACCAGGATATGGTCCATCGTCGCCGTGACGGGAGCCGTTTTCAGCTTCAGTAACCTCACACAAGCCGGCGAGAGCTCCGCCGCTGCACGAGCCTGTTGTCAGCCCTCCGTAGGAATAGGGAGGGTTTTTGTGGCGCCGCGATCGGCTTGCCTTTCCCCTGTCACCCGCTATACTGACGGTTCTTACAACTTCAACCTGTGACAGAGCTTTCGAGGTTTTTCGTCATGGCCCAGCGGTGTGAATTGTGTGCAAAGGAACCGATCCGCGGCAACCAGCTTGCGCAACGCGGCAAGGCCAAGTATCTGGGGGGCAACGGTCGCAAGACAACCGGCATCTCCCGACGAGCATTTCGACCCAACCTGCAGCGGATTCGCCTGCAGGAAGGTGAGAGTGTCGTCACGCGGCGCGTCTGCACCCAATGCATGCGCAGCGGCAAGATCGTCAAGGCGGTCGTCCGCAAGCCGTTCACCCTGCCCAAAGCGTAGGGCCGTCATCGACGGGTTCGACATTTCGCCGTGCAGCGGAGATTGTTTCGCGCCGGCTTTGGACGGATCGTATGCCTGCCCAGTTGACTCGTGCCGACGTCCTGAAAGTCGCCCGTTTGGCGCGCCTCAAACTGACGGACGCCGAGCTCGACGACTGCACTGTGAAGCTCGGCAAAATCCTCGACTATGTCGCTTCCTTGAACGAGATCAACACCGACGAAGTGGAGCCAATGGTCCACGCTGTCGAGTTGAGCAACGTTTTTCGTGACGATGCTGTCCAGCCGTCTCTGCCCCAGACGGCTGCTCTCGCCAACGCCCCCAAATCTGACGGCCGATTTTTCCTTGTGCCGCAGATTCTGGAAGGGGCCTGATTCGCCAACGGGCGGCGACCGGCCGGATCGATCCGTTTCTCGAGTGCAAATCGAGTGAATGCTTCGATTGAATAGACCATTGATCTGGGATCCGAACGTCCCCGCACCGATGAGGCCGATTTGAAATGGAGCTCCCTGCCGCTCGCGTTCTGCCAGCCTTTGATGGATCATCGTTCGCTGATGTGTCCTTGACAGATGAGAAATGGGACCGCTAGAGTTTGGATACTGTATACCATGAAGAAAGTTCATGTTCGACATCGGCAGCTTTCGAGCACGCACGTGCGGAACCACCGGGCGCAGATCCTTCCTGCGATTGGCCGGGTCGGTTCCACTCGCGCTCGGCCTGTCGCCGTTGGCCGCGATGAGCGTGGAGCCGCGTCGGCCGCGCGCGAAATCGGTGATCTTCGTGTTTCTGTGGGGAGCTCCCAGCCACCTGGATACATGCGATCCGAAGCCCGATGCGCCGTCCGAATACCGCGGGCCGTTCAGCTCCATCGCCACCAGAACCCCCGGTCTGTTTTTCACCGAGCTTCTCCCGCGGATCGCGCAGCGCAGCGACCGGTTTTCAATCATCCGCTCGCATGCGACGACTGAACCGGGGCACCCGGACGCCGGCACGGCCGCACTCACCGGGTTCAAAGAACTTCCCGGTCCGGTCCAGCCGAATTTCGGTTCGATTGTGGCTAAACACCGGAGTCAGCACGGGGGCCTGCCCGCTTTCATCTCGTTGGCACGCGGCGTAGTGATGGATAGTGGCCGACGAATCGAAGGCTACGGAGGAGGCACACTCTCGCAGGCTTATGATCCGTTGCTCGCCGGTTGCTCGGCCGAGGGAGGCGTCGATATTCCGGCCTTGCGGCTCATGGATGGACTGAACCCGCTCCGAGTTCGTGACCGGGCCAAACTCGTCGAGCAACTCGATGACGTTCCGCGAGCGCTCGATCGGCTGGGTTTCGACTCGTGGAACCGGAATTTCCAATCGGCCTACGATCTGCTGCTGAATCCGGTGGCGCGGCAGGCGTTCGATCTGACGCGCGAATCGGAAGCGACCCGGGCCCGATACGGGTATACCGTCTTCGGACAGAGCAGCCTCCTTGCCCGTCGCCTGGTCGAAGCCGGCGTGCCATACGTCCAGTTGAACTACAGCCGCCATCCCGAGGCGATCAACCCCGGATTCGAGTTCGGTTGGGACACACATCTCTACAATTTCGAGTTGTTGCAGGATCAGCACTGCCCGATCCTCGATCGCGCCTTTTCGGCTCTGCTCGATGACCTGCACGATCACGGCCTGACCGACCAGACACTTGTTGTCATGATGGGTGAGTTCGGACGGACGCCGCGGATCAGCGCCAACAGCTCACGCGACCACTGGCCGCCGTGTTACTTCTCGATCTGGTCGGGTGGGGGTGTTCAGCCGGGGCGGGTGATCGGAGCGAGCGACAAGCTCGGAGAATACCCCACCAGCGCCCCGATTCCTCCGTTGATGGTCGGGACAACGATCGCCGAACTGGCCGGGCTCGACACGCAGACTCGCGTCGAAATGAACGTGCTTAACGGCGGTCACGTGATCGACGGGCTGTTGTGATTCCTAATTCATCGGGAGATCGAGCAGCCGTGAAGCGTTGGCACGACCCCCGTTTCGCCGCTGAACTCGCTCGGCGAGTCGGCCGCGGTTTCGTTGCAGCGACGCTTGTCTTCACTGTGGCGCTGCCAGCGCTCGCCGCCGAGCCGGTCGCACTCACGCGCGACGGACGGTTCAAGCTGGGTCCGGTCTTCGCCGGCACTGGCCGCGAGGTTGTCTACGCCGAGCTGGCAACACCGATGCTCTATCGACTGATGCGGCTCAACGCGAACGACGGCTCGATCGAAGCCGTGCACCCTGACGCGACAACGTCCGAACTCGATCCCGCCTTTTCCGCCGACGGCAAGGTCTTTGCCTTTCTGAAAACGGTGGGCACGTTGCGCGTGAATCTCGAAATTCACGAGCGCAGCGGCGCCAAGCTGGGCGAAGTCCCGCCGGGTGGTGGATTTTCGGGCATGCGAAGCCCTGCGGTCTCTCCCGATCGGCAGCACGTCGTCTATTCGTTTGCCGAAGGGGGTCGGCAGCATCTGTTTCAAGTTCGCGTTGATGGCTCGGAAAAGCGAACACTGACCGACTCACGCGGCATCAACAACTGGCCCACCTACTCGCACGACGGCCGCGAGATTGTATTCGGGTCCAGCCGCGACGGCGATTTCGAAATCTATCGCATGCCGGCCGGCGGGGGGGACGCGATCCGTCTGACACACACCGCCGGCCAGGACATTCGCCCAAAGTTTTCTCCCGATGGCAAGCGGATCGCCTTTACGAGCCATCGCGACGGCAATGCCGAGATCTACGTCATGAACGCCGACGGCTCGTCGCCGCAACGGATCACCGAATCCCCCGATCGCGACGATTACCCGGAATGGCACCCTGACGGCCGGCAGCTCGTGATCGTCAGCGAACGAAGCGGAAAATTCGATCTGTATCTCGTGGCGCTCGATTAGATTCAGCGTCAGCAGGGATCGACGTTCGCGGCGCTCAATTCGTCACGTCTGCGTGTCAATGCGCGACGCGTCAACGCGATTACGGGGCGATCTCGCTGAACAGCGACGGGGTTGGCAGCAGCAGCGCATTTCGCAACAATACCCGGCGTCAAACTGAATTCACTCGAGGAACGCACTCAGCATGTCGATCATCGGAGCCACAGCCGGAGAGCTGTTGCAGCGGCTGGAACGGGGAGACGTTTCCAGCGTCGAGGCCACGACCGCCTATCTCGACGCGATTGCGCTCAACGACGGCCGGGTCAAAGCCTTTCTTCACGTCGATTGGGATCATGCCATTGCGCAAGCCCGCGCCATCGACGAGAAACGCCAGCGCGGCGAATCGCTCGGCATCCTTGGGGGATTGCCCGTGGCGGTGAAAGACGTCGTCTGCACACAGGGGCAGCCCACGACCTGCGCGAGCAAGATGCTCAAAGGCTTCGTTCCTCCCTACGACGCTCACGTCGTCACGCGGCTCAAGACTTCGGATGCCGTGCTGATCGGCAAAACCAACATGGACGAGTTCGCCATGGGCTCGTCGACCGAAAACTCGGCCTACCAGGTGACGCGCAATCCCTGGGACCTCGAACGGACGCCGGGGGGATCGAGCGGCGGGTCAGCGGCTGCGGTCGCGGCCAGTATGGCGCCCCTCGCACTCGGCACCGACACCGGTGGCTCGATCCGCCTTCCCGCTGGTTACTGCGGAGTCGTGGGGATGAAGCCGACTTACGGCCGCGTCTCGCGATTCGGTCTGGTCGCCTATGGCAGCTCGCTCGATCAGATCGGTCCATTCGCCAACGACGTCGCGGGAGCGGCCCTGTTGCTCGAAGCTCTCGCCGGTTACGATCGCCGCGATTCGACCTCGGTCGACACTCCCGTGCCACAGTACAGCCGCACCGTCGAAGAGCCGCTCGCCGGAGTGCGAATCGGCATTGCGAAGGAACATTTCGTCAGCGGCCTCGACCGCGAAGTCGAGAGTTCGGTGCGCGCCGGGCTTGACGTTTACAAATCGCTGGGAGCGGAAATCAAAGAGATTTCACTGCCGCACTCGAAATACGCGGTTGCCGTCTATTACATCGTCGCCCCTTCCGAGGCATCGAGCAATCTGGCCCGCTACGATGGCGTGCATTACGGTCATCGTGCGGCGCAGTTCGATAATATGATCGACATGTACTCCGCCAGCCGCGGCGAGGGCTTCGGCGCGGAAGTCAAACGCCGGATCATGCTCGGGACTTACGCCCTGTCGGCCGGATATTACGATGCCTACTACCTGAAAGCCCTCAAGGTAAGGCGCCTGATCCGGAATGATTTTGACGAGGCGTTCAAATCGGTCGACGTCATAGCGTCGCCCGTCGCGCCGACACCTGCCTTTAAGATTGGCGAGCTGATGGATGATCCGCTGGCGATGTATCTGTCGGACATCTACACGATCAGCGCCAACCTGGCCGGCCTGCCGGGGATCTGTCTCCCCGCCGGCTTCAGTCGCAACAACCTGCCGATCGGGCTGCAACTTCTGGGGCCGCCATTCGAAGAAGAGCGCTTACTGCGAACCGCGCGAATGTTCGAGTGCGAGACTGATTTTCACAAGCGACGGCCTACCGTCGAGTGAGTAGCGACTCTGTTGATTGTTTTCTGCAAGGCAGAAGGGAAAGCCCGAATCAAGTCACGTCTATCTTCGATCCTCAATCCTCGATCCTCTGATGTCCTCTCCCACCACCATCATCGGCCTCGAAGTTCACGTTCAATTGCAGACGCAGTCGAAGATCTTCTGCGGCTGCTCGTCGGCGTACAATCCGACGCACCCCAATGCGCAGACCTGTCCCGTTTGCCTGGGGCTGCCCGGCTCGCTGCCGGTCATGAACCGCCGTGCTTTCGAGCTCGGAGTCAAGACGGCGATCGCCCTCAATTGCGACATTGCGCCGTTCACGAAATGGGATCGCAAGCAGTACTACTACCCCGACCTTCCCAAGGGGTATCAGATCAGCCAGTTCGATCTCCCCTTCAGCGACGACGGCTTTCTCGAAATCGACGCGCCGGGCGATTCCGGCGAGAAGCGGCGGATTGGCATCATCCGCGCCCATCTCGAAGAAGACGCCGGCAAAAACATGCACGACGAATCGGGGCGCGGCACCGACAGCCAGGTGGACCTGAACCGGGCCGGCACGCCGCTATTGGAGATCGTCTCACAACCCGATCTCCGATCGCCCGCTGAAGCCAAAGCGTATCTGGAGGAGCTGAAACTGCTGCTGACCTACCTGGAGGTCTCCGACTGCAATATGCAGGAAGGCAGCCTCCGTTGCGACGCCAACGTCAACCTGCATATGGAGGCTGAAGACGGCCAAAAGATCGCCACGCCGATCGTCGAGGTCAAGAACCTCAACAGCTTCCGCAACGTCGAACTGGCTCTCGAATACGAGGTGAAACGCCAGCTCGAGCAGTGGCAGAAAACCGGCCAGACGCTGGGGGAGGTCGCGAAAGAGACGCGAGGCTTCGACGCCGCCCGCGGCGTGACATTCGCGCAGCGCGGCAAGGAAGAGGCCTCGGATTATCGCTATTTCCCCGATCCTGATCTGGTTCCGGTGACGGTCAGCAGTGCATTCCTCGATCAGGTCCGCGAGTCACTCTGCGAGTTTCCTGCCGATCGCCGCAAGCGCATGGCAGTCGCCTATCAACTTTCGGACTACGACGTGCGCGTGATCGTCGACCAGGGACGCGCGTTCGCCAACTACTTCGAAGAAGTGGCTAAGCTATGCAGCGACGGTAAACAAGCCAGCAACTGGGTCACGCAGGATGTGCTCCGCGAAATGAACGAACGGCGGTTGACGATCGACGAATTCCCGATTCGCGCCGCCGTCCTGGGGAACCTTCTGGAACGGATCACCAAAAAGCAAGTCACGATCAAAAGCGCACGCGAGGTCTTCGTCGAGCTGCTCTCCGAGCTGCACAGCCGCACTCCGATCTCAGCGCATCACATCGATCAGATCATTGCCGAGAAGGGGCTGGCACTCGTCACCGACACCGGCGAGCTCGAACGGGTGATTGGCGAAGTCATTGCGAAGAATCCGAAGGCGGTCGCCGATTTCCAATCGGGCAAGCAGGCCGCCGTCGGGGCCCTGATCGGCCAGGTGATGAAGTCCGTCAAAGGCGCCGACCCGCAGAAAGTTCGCGAGCTGGTCGTTGCCAAGCTGCGGGGTTGAGCGCAATGTCTGCCGACGACCGCTTGCGCTGGGACGCGAAATACGCGGCGAAACCAATGCCGTCACAACTCTCGCCCGACGCCTGGCTCCAGAACGAGGTGGCTTCACTTCCCCCCGGCCGCGCTTTGGAGTTGGCCTGCGGACTGGGTCACAACTCGATCTGGCTCGCGCGACACGGTT
>JAGVKR010000334.1 GCA_020050375.1 Planctomycetales bacterium | reverse complement strand
CGCGGCTGGTCGATGCCGACGCGAAACTGGGCGTCGAGCGAGCCGAGGCCGAAGTCGAGCGTCGCGAGGCGCAGGCGGAGACAGCGGTCGCCGAACGTGATTTTGCCGAGCAGCGTCTGAAGTCCCCCGTCCATCTCGACGCTCAGCTCGCGGACGCTGAAGCCGCACTCGCCGAGGTCGAAACCAGACGCGGCCAGCTTCCGTCTCAAATCGAGGCGGTGACAGCCCGGCGAAAGTTCACCGAGCAGGACTTGGAAGGAAAGCAGGCGGCGGGGACCGCGCTGGCACCGCGAATCGTGCAGCTTGCGACGGCCGATCGCGATGCAGCGGCGGCCGATCTGAGGGAGCTGCAACAACGAGGCACGCTACTGGAGCGCCAGTCAGCGGCCCTCAGTCGGCGGTGCGCGGCGCTCGCCACCCAGCGCAAGCTGCTGCTGGACGAGACGCGCAAGCTGGCGGACGCCGAAGCACAGGCTCACTTGTCGAAAGCCGATTCCAGGCTCGCCAAAGCCGAACTGGCCGTAGCGCAATTGCGGCTCAAACGGATGACGGTCCGGGCGCCGATTGCCGGGCGCGTCCTGCATTTGCTCGCCCGCCCCGGCACACGGTTGATGGGGCTCGCCATGCACGCCCAGCAGGATTCGAGCACCGTCGTCAGCCTCTACCGGCCGGAAATGCTTCAGGTGCGCGTCGACGTTCGCCTGGAGGACGTCGACGAGTTGAGCATCGGGCAGCCGGTGCGCATCGAAACACCGGTCGTCAGCGAGCCGCTCGCGGGAGAAGTCCTGGCCCTCACATCGCTGGCCAATATCCAGAAGAACACGCTGGAGGTGAAGGTGGCCATCAAAAGCCCGCCCCCGCTGCTTCGGCCGGAAATGCTGGCCACGGTCACGTTCCTGGCGCCGGCCGGTTCCAAAGACTCCGGTTCGGCCGAACCGGCGGAACGGATTCTCGTTCCACGGCAACTCGTGGAAGGGAGCGGCGATTCGGCGTCCGTCTGGATTGTCGACGCAAAGAACCGCGCCCGGAAGCGGTCCGTCAGGCTGGGGCGCGGCGGAGCCGGCGAACTTGTCGATATCGTGTCGGGAATCGCGCCGACCGATCGCCTGATTTCATCGGGCCGTGATGGGCTGGCAGAGGGGGCTTTCGTGAGCATCACCGGCGAGGACGCAGGGATTGGGATTCGAGATCGCGCTGGCCCGAATGACGCAGTCGCAAGCCCCCCACCCCAACCCTCCCTGCGAACGGGGAGGGGGCCTTCTTCCCCCCGTTCGCCGGGGGATTGAGGGGAGGCCGCCCGAACGAGGAATTGATTGCCGCCAAGAGCATGTGGCCAGAACACCGAACAAGGACAATCGAATGGCACTCGTTG
Source organism: Planctomycetales bacterium (assembly GCA_020050375.1). Taxonomy (GTDB): domain Bacteria; phylum Planctomycetota; class Planctomycetia; order Planctomycetales; family Planctomycetaceae; genus SIAF01. Next base: position 1,794 of record JAGVKR010000334.1, on the reverse strand, counting down.
AAATCCGCCAGCTCACGAAGCAGTACCACAAAGGGGACGACGTGGTCACGCCGCTCGATGCGGTCGACCTCGATATCGAGCGGGGGGACTTCGTCGCGCTCATGGGGCCCAGCGGGACGGGCAAGAGCACGCTCCTGAACCTGCTCGCCGGCATCGATCGCCCGACGGCCGGCACGATCCATGTCGACGGCGTCGAGATCACCCGCCTGTCGCGAGCGCGGTTGACCGATTGGAGGGCGGCCCATCTCGGCTACGTCTTTCAAACGCACAACCTGATTCCGATTCTCACCGCCTACGAAAACGTCGAACTGCCGCTGTTGCTTCTGCCGATGTCGCGGCGCGAACGGCAGAAACGGGTTCAGGTCGCACTGGAGGCGGTCAACCTCGTCGACCGGGCCCACCACACCCCGGCACAGCTCTCCGGGGGACAGGAACAGCGCGTGGGGATCGCGCGGGCCATCGTCGCCGGCCCGACGATCATCGTTGCCGACGAGCCGACCGGCAACCTCGACGCCGATACCGGAATCCAGATTCGCGAATTGTTGGGCCGACTCAATCAGGAGCTCGGAATGACGATTCTGATGGTCACCCACGATCGCGCGATGGCCTCGATCGCTCCCCGACAACTCCAACTCGATCGGGGCCGGTTCGTCGTGCCGGATGATTGCGTACAGCCGTTGGCCTTGGCTCAATAGGATCCTCATGAGATTTCTTCCTTACATCTTCAAAGGCCTCTTACGCCACCGGGCGCGAACGATCACGACCATGCTCGGGGCGGCGGTCGGATTGTTTGTTTTCTGTTGCGTCGGCGCCATTCAGGGAGGGCTCGCGCGCCTCACCGACGGCGAAGAGGCGAATCGGCGGCTGATCGTCTTCCAGGAGAATCGGTTCTGCCCCTCCACGAGCCGACTCCCCAACGATTACGCCCGGACGATCGGCAAGATCGAGGGCGTGCGCGACGTGCTCCCCATCCAGGTCTATACAAACAACTGCCGCGCGAGCCTCGATGTCGTCGTGTTCAACGGCATCCCCGGCGACAAACTCCAAGCGGCGCGCTCCCTGCACTTCATCGAAGGCGATTGGGGATCGTTCGCCGAGCGTCGTGACGCAGCAGTCGTCGGCCGGCAGATCGCGCTCCGGCGGAAGCTGCAGGTTGGACGGACGTTTACGGTCGGAGAAGTGACGGTCTACGTCGCCGCGATCTTCCGCTCGACGAGCCCTGCCGACGAAAATCTTGTCTACACGCACCTCGATTTCCTGCAACGGGCGCGGGGGCCGGGAGGGGTCGGGCTGTGCACGCAACTGGAAGTCAGTCTCTCGGCCGATGTCGATCCTGAGACTGTGGCGGCGCGGATCGATGAAACGCTGCGTTCGGGTCCGGTCGGCACAACGACACGCCGCAAAGGGGTTTTTCAGGCCAGCACGCTGGCCGATCTCATCGACCTGATCCGTTTCGCGCACTGGCTGGCGTACGCCAGCGTGGCCCTCGTCCTGTCGCTGGTCGGGACGACGACTCTGATGGCAGTCGAAGACCGCCGGCTCGAACAGGCCGTCCTGCAAACGCTCGGCGTCCGCCCGCTGCGCGTGGCCCGCTTCGTGCTGACCGAAAGCCTCGTACAGTGTCTCGCGGGGGGCATCGCCGGAACAGCCCTGGCCTTCGTCGGCTTGACCTTGGGTGGATGGTCGATTGGAGCAGAGGGGGTCACGATTTCGTTTCGGCCTACGCTCCTCCTGGCGGTTCAGGGAATGGCGCTGTCCATCCTCGTCGGGCTCCTGGCAGGCCTTTTAGATCGG
>JAGVKR010000040.1 GCA_020050375.1 Planctomycetales bacterium | reverse complement strand
GTCGCGGCCGGCCCGTTCGGGGTCGGTTCCCGCATTGCGGCGAACTTCGTACATCGGCGTGCGACCGAATTCCCCCGCCCAGATGACCAGCGTCTCGTCCAGGAGGCCACGTTGCTTCAGGTCTTTGATGAGAGCTGCGGCCGGTTGATCGGTCATCGACGTATTCGTCGCCAGATTCTTGTTGAGCTCGCTGTGGTCGTCCCAGGTGGTGTGATAGAGCTGCACGAAACGCACGCCACGCTCCACCATCCGCCGAGCGAGCAGGCAGTTCGTGCCGAAACCGCGCGTGGTGTCTTTTTCGACTCCATAGGCCTCGAGTGTCGCTGCCGTTTCGCTGGATACATCGACCAGTTCCGGGGCCGCGATCTGCATGCGATAGGCCAGCTCATAGGCGGCAATCCGCGATTCGATTTCCGGATCGCCCGTCACCGCGGTTCGACCGTGGTTCAGGTCGCGCAGCGCATCCAGCCGCGCCCGTTGTGCAGCCGTGTCGATACCGGGGGGATTCGAGAGGTGCAGAATCGGCGCCCCCTGGCCGCGGAACGTCACGCCGCGATACGACGAAGGGAGAAAGCCGTTGCTCCAGGCGGCGGCCCCGGCGTCGAGTCCTTTACCCGAATTCGACAGCAGCACGACGAAACCCGGCAGATTGTCCGACTCGCTTCCCAGGCCGTACGTCACCCACGATCCCAGGCAGGGATGCCCGAACAGCGTTGTGCCGCACTGAAATAGCAGTTGCCCCGGGTCGTGGTTGGCGGTCGACGTGAACATCGACCGGACCATGCACAAGTCGTCGGCGCAGGGGCCGAGGTGCGGCAGGAAATCGGAGAACTCCATCCCCGATTCGCCGTAGCGCGTGAACTTGCGCGGGCTGGCCATCACGCTGGCCCCGCCCTTGATGACCGGATCGACAAGTGTCTTCAAAAACGATTCCGGCACCGGCTGGCCGTGCAGCCGCTGCATCTCGGGCTTGGGGTCGAACAAATCGAGTTGGCTGGGACCGCCTCCCATGAACAGAAAAATCACATTCCTCGCCCGCGGGGCGAAGTGCGACATCCGCGGAAGCATTGGGCTGGACGCGCCTTGCGGGCTGCCATCGCGACTCGCCGGGCTGGCGGCCAGACCATCGCGATCGAGGAGGCTTGCCAGCGCCATCCCCCCCAGACCGTAGGCGGATTGCATGAGAAACCGCCGTCGATCGAGCTCTGGTGCGCTGGAATGCGGGGGCATGAGCCTCTCTCCGGCTATCAATCGCGAGTGATGAATTCGTGCAGGTTCAGCAGGATGCTGGCAATCTCTGTCCATGCGGCGGCCTCCACCGGGTCGACGGCGAGTGAAGAACCGGCGACCACGGCGGCCACTTGCTCTAACTTAAGGGCGGCCATTCGATGGCGGTAGTGGACCGCAAGTCGCTCGCGCTCGAATGACTCCGGCAAGCGCCCCAGGCACAGCCGGAACGCATGATCGAGCCGCTGGTCGAAATGCCGGGGAGATTCGCGAACGAGCCGGGCCGACAGTCCCTGTGCCGCCTCCCAAAACACCGGATCGTTGAGCAGCGTCAGTGCCTGAAGGGGAGTGTTCGAGCGCTCTCGTCGGGCACAGACGCGGGCATTCGACGGCGCATCGAACGTCACCCCCTGTGCAAAGGGGGACAGCCGTTGCAGCCATGTGTACAGCCCGCGGCGGTAGCGATCCCCACCCGAGCTGGGTTTCCATTTGTTGTCGAAGCCTTCCATCGCCACGGCATCCGGCTGCGGCGGGAACACACTCGGTCCGCCGATTCGCGGATCGAGAAGCCCGCTGACCGCCAACGCCCCGTCGCGGACCTGTTCGGCCGTCAGTCGCAGCGCGGCCTGGCGTGCGAGCCGTTGATTGCCGGGGTCTCGTGTGAGCAAATCGGGCCGAACCCGCGACGATTGTCGATACGTTGCCGAAGTGACAATCAGCCGATGCAGATCCTTGAAGCTGCCGCGGCGGGTGCGGAATTCGTTCGCCAGCCAGTCGAGAAGTTCCGGATGGCTGGGTCGTTCGCCCTGGGTGCCGAAGTTGTCGGAAGTGCCGACCAGTCCGCGTCCGAAAAACTCCTGCCATGCGCGGTTGACGAAGACCCGCGCCGTCAGCGGTTGTTCCGGCGCGGCAAACCAGCGCGCCAGATCGAGACGTGTCCGAACGGCGGGGGCGGGATTCGCTTCAACACCCGGCGATCCGTTCGACGACGAAACTCGAGCCTCTCTGTCCAATAACGTCAGCCACCCCGGCACGGCAGTCGAAAGTTGCTCGCCCGGAACGCGAAAGTCGCCGCGGACATGCACGTATGTTTGTCGGGGAGTCGGCGTTTCTCGCATCGCCGGAGCGCGCGAGAGGGGGGGAAGCTCTTTCGCCAGCTCGACGAGCTTGCCGCGCAGTTCGGCCAGTTCGAGTTCGTTGAATCGCGCCGGATCGGTGAGCTCCCCGTGTTGCAGGAAATAGTCGAGCAGTCGGTCGCGCTGGTCTGGAGTGCGGCGCTCCAGCGGCAGGAGAACAATCTGGCACCCTTCGAGTTGCCCTTCCCCCAGATTGCCCCCCCAGATCAAACCGAGCACCTCCCACTGACGATCCCAGAGATAGTCCTGGCCGGGATTGGCCAGGGCGCGCAGCAT
>JAGVKR010000110.1 GCA_020050375.1 Planctomycetales bacterium | reverse complement strand
GCCTGCGGCTGTGCCTCGGAATGGTCCGATGCGCAGGCCGAACAATGGTGGCTCGATCAAGCCGCGAGAAACTGACACAATCAAAATTACACCTTCGATCGATCCATCTCAATCCCGTCGCCTCGACTGCGCCTCACTCGTCTTTTCGTGGTCGTAGCAGCTTGGCGATCAATCCCGTCCACCCGGTTTGGTGCGACGCGCCGACGCCTCGTCCGGTGTCGCCATCGAAATATTCGGGAAAGAGCAGATAGTCGCGGAATTGCGGGTCGTTTTGCAGTTTGAGCTGATCGCCGAACAGTGGTCGGCGCCCCGAATCGTCCCGCAGGAACAGCCGCGCCAGGCGATTTCCCAGTTCTTTTGCGACCGCGTTGATCGTCATGAACCGTCCCGACCCGGTCGGGCACTCGATCTTGAAGTCGTCGCCGTAGTAGTGGTGGAATTTCTGGAGCGATTCGATGATCAGGTAGTTGACCGGCATCCAGATCGGCCCGCGCCAGTTTGAGTTGCCGCCGAACAGATCGGAATCGGATTCAGCCGGCTGGTACGAGACCTGCAGCGGCTGTCCACTGCAGGTGAACGTGTACGGATGGTCGGCATGGTGGCGCGACAAGGCCCGCACACCGTAGTCCGACAGGAACTCGGTTTCGTCGAGCATGCGTTTGAGCAGCCGCTTCATGCGGTGTCCGCGGAGCAACGACAACAAACGCCGCTCTCCCACTCCCGGCTCCTGCCAGCGCGAAATGAGATTCGCCAGATCGGGTCGATGGTTGAGGAGCCACTTCACGCGGCCGTTGAACTCGGGGAGCCGCTCGAGCAACTCCGGTTCGAGCGTTTCGACGGCAAACAGCGGAATCAGGCCGACGATCGAGCGCACTTTGAGCGAGAACATCCGCCCGTCGGGGAGTTGCAGCGAATCGTAGAAGAATTCGTCCTCTTCGTCCCAAAGTCCGATTCCGCAGCCGTCCCCGCCGATGTTGGTCATGGCTTCTGCGATGTGCAGAAAATGCTCGAAGAACTTCGTGGCGATGTCCTGGTAGACGGGGTTGTGGAGCGCGAGTTCCAACGCGATCCGCAGCAGATTCAGGCAGTACATGGCCATCCAGCTCGTGGCGTCCGCCTGGTTCAAGTAGCCGTCCGATGTAATGGGCGCGCTGCGATCGAACACGCCGATGTTATCCAGACCCAGAAAGCCCCCCTGAAAGATGTTCCTGCCCTGCGGGTCTTTGCGGTTCACCCACCAGGTGAAATTGAGCATCAGTTTGTGAAAGACGCGCTCCAGAAATGGCAGGTCGCCGTTGTCGCCCCGCTCGCGGCGATCCATCTGGAACACGCGCCACGTGGCCCACGCATGAACCGGCGGATTGACGTCGCCGAAGTTCCACTCGTAGGCCGGCAATTGGCCGTTGGGGTTCATGTACCATTCCCGCGTCAACAGCAGAAGCTGCGCCTTGGCAAAATCGGCATCGACCATCGCGAAGGGCAATGTGTGGAACGCCAGATCCCAGGCGGCAAACCACGGATACTCCCACTTGTCGGGCATCGATAAGATGTCGGCGTTGTTGAGGTGCTGCCAGTCCGAATTCCGGCCGTGCTTTCGCTCGGCGGGCGGCTCGGGCTGGGCCGAATCTCCCTTCAACCACTCGGGAATATCGTAGTAGTAAAACTGCTTGCTCCAGATCATTCCGGCGAGCGCTTGCCGCTGAACGCGCCGCCGGTCGGCATCGTCGATCTCAGTTTGCAGCGCCGCGTAGTGCTCATCCGCCTCGACAATCCGCGTGGCGAAGCAGTCGTCGAAATCGACAAACGGCACGTCGGAAGACAGCGACGAGAGTCGCAGCCGCACCTGAACCGAGCTGCCGGCGGGCACTGTTCGTACATAATGTGCCGCCCCCTTCGTGCCCGTGCGCGCCGGGTTGATCGCCGCGGTCTCCCCCGCGACGACATAGTCGTGAAACGCATCCTTGAAGTGCCCCGGCTCCTTCAGGAGACCAAACAGCCTGTGAAAATTCGTGTCGTTGTCGCAGAAGAGAAACGGGGGCGTTTCGTCGGCCGACAACCAGTACCGTTTGAGTCGAGGATGCCGGGCTTCGATACTCGTCTCGCCGTGCATTGCCAGTGTCGGTTTCTCCGCCCGACTCACGTCCCACGACCAGGTGTCGCGAAACCACAATTGCGGCAAGAGGTGGATCGGCGCCGCTTCCGGGCCACGATTGTGGACGGTGATCCGCATCAGAATGTCGTCCGGCCCCGCCTTGGCGTATTCGACGAAGACGTCGAAATAGCGGTCGTCGTCGAAGAGCCCGGTGTCGAGCAACTCGAATTCCGGATCGTGCTTCCCCCGACGCTGGTTTTCCGCCACGAGCTGTTCGTAGGGAAACGCGCGCTGCGGGTATTTGTAGAGCATCTTCAGGTAGGAGTGTGTTGGCGTCGCGTCGAGGTAGTAGTACAGCTCTTTGACGTCCTCGCCATGATTGCCTTGCGGGTTGGACAATCCGAACAGGCGCTCTTTGAGGAACGGATCCTGTTCATTCCAGAGCGCCAGCGAAAGACACAGCCGGCAGCCCTCGTCGCTGAAGCCGGCGAGGCCGTCTTCGCCCCAGCGATAGGCGCGGCTGCGGGCCATTTCGTGCGGAAAATAGCCCCAGGCGTTGCCATCGGGACTATAGTCTTCGCGAACGGTCCCCCACTGCCGTTCCGACAGGTACGGCCCCCAATATTTCCAACGGGCTGCCTTCGTCCTGG
>JAGVKR010000654.1 GCA_020050375.1 Planctomycetales bacterium | reverse complement strand
GCTCGAGCGACAGGTACGTGTCGTTGTAATCGAGGTAGCGGAACAAAACGCCGTTACAGAACGCCGCCAGGGCCGGAAGGGTCGGGCGACTTCCGCCGAGAAACGTCGCCGCCGGCTCCGACGTGACGCGCCGACAGATGGCGCGGGCCACGTTCGGTGCGTGAGCATCCCACGCCCCCAAAGCACACGCGAACGAATCGATCAGCCGTCGCCGAACTTCATGGATCGTGCGCTGATCCAGTCGATCGAAAGTGAGGTTGACGGCGTATTCGGCAAGTCGTTGAGCGAGGTGAGGCATTCGATACGGAAGTGATCTGGTTGTGAAGTGTTGATGGTCATCAGCCTGTCGAAAGTTTCCGCCATTGGCCACGCGACAGCTGAACATCCTCGGTTTTCTGACTTAGGGCCTGTGGGTTGACGATTTCGCCGCAAGATTCATTCGATGAGCCCGACCGCAACCGCTGTCGCCGTCGCATAGGCGCGGCAGTGTGAAATGGTGATGAGCACGTCGCCGATCCCCTGCTGCTGGGCGATCTCCCGAGCGCCGCCGCGAAGCACGATGGAGGGCTGCCCGCTGCGGTTCGAGCAAATCTCGATATCGCGCCAGCCGACGCCGCGGCTGAAGCCCGTCCCGAGCGTTTTCATCACGGCTTCTTTCGCGGCCCAGCGACCGGCATAGTGTTGCGTGTACTCCTTGCGGCGCTGGCAGTATCGAATTTCTTCGTCGGTGAAGACCCGATTGAGAAAGATCTCGCCGTGGCGCTCGATCATCTTGCCGATGCGCACGACCTCGATGATATCGGTGCCGATGCCCACAATGGTCATCCCCCGCACGGCGCGATCGGGTTCTTCGGACTGATTCTCCATGAGCGCTTTCCAGACTCGCGAAAACGACGAGACGCAACCGGCGAATCGTCATCAATGCAGTCTAGAGAAGTGCGGACCCGATCGAAAGAGTGCAGCCGCTGGGCCAAACCGCTCGCCCGGCGTCGATCAGCGAATGACCGCGCGAACCAGCCGGCCGAACCCGGCCAGACACGGCGGGTTCGAATGCTCTTCCATCGGTGCGAGCGTCACCGGGTGCTCGACGCGGACGGTGCCGATTTTCATGGTCGGGGATGGTATCGTTACAGGGTGCCGGCTATGCTATCGCCTCTCGGATGCAAGCGAAACAGCGACCTGGCGGCCGGATTTCCGGCGGACTTGGGGACCTTGGCCACGCTGGCATTGAACCGTCACTCGTTCTCCTTTTTTGCGGATTCAGATCGGAATATGGCACTGGAGTATCTCGCATCGATCGCTCAGATCATCCTGATCGATATTGTTCTGTCGGGCGACAACGCGGTCGTGATTGCCATGGCCGCCCATAAGCTGCCGGCCTACCAGCGACAGCGGGCCATCCTCTGGGGCGGAGGGATCGCCATCTTCCTGCGGATCGTCTTCACGATGATCATGGCGTTTCTGCTGATGGTCCCCGGCGTGCGATTAGTCGGGGGCCTCGTGCTGACCTGGATCGCCTGCAAGCTGCTCGGCGATGGAGAAGAGCATGCCGTCAGCGCCGACGACGCCGATCGGAGTGCGCTGGCCGCGATTCGGATGATCTTTGTCGCAGACTTCGTGATGAGCCTCGACAACATGCTGGCGGTTGCCGGGGCCAGCCACGGCGACTGGCAGCGGCTGCTCCTGGGGCTGCTGGTCTCGATCGGGATCATCATGACCTGCAGCGCTCTGATCGCCCGTCTGATGAACCGCTTCAAGTGGATCGTCTCTCTCGGAGCAGCAATCCTGGCCCTTACGGCCGGTGAGATGATGCTGGGCGATCGCGAGCTGGCGAGCTACCTCGTGCGAAACCACGGCGTCTGCCTCAACAGCCACTGGGAAGAAGACTTCATGTTGTCGCATTCGCATCTCGCGAAATTCCGTGGAGGCGACATTCCCGAAGGCTTGCGCGACATCGTCCACTACGAACGGGGCAAGTTGACTTTTGTCGGCCAGATGGACGAAGCGCAGCGCGATCAGCTCCTCGAACTGGCGGATGAGCCTGCTGATCGCAAAGAGATCGAGAAGCTTTTCGAAGAGACACGCGTACGACCGGTCCCCGATTGGGTTCCCGAGGCGCTCCGCGAGCGGTTTGCACGTTGGGTCCAGCGGAAATGGCCGGCCGAAGACTGGAAGAAGATCAGCGACGGCCATCACCATCACGTTGCCTGGATCTTCTACGTGGCGGTGATCGGTTTCTGCCTGAGCTCGCCATATTGGCTCCGCCGGGCCAAACCCGAGTCCCCGGCCAGCCCGAGCCCACCCAACCCGGCTTGACGCATTTTCGTCGATGCGGTATCGACCCTGTGCAATCTGTGCCAGTAGTCGAAATCGGGTGTCGCGATGCCATCGGGATCGTCAGAGCAAAACCTCCCCGCAATGCGAATCGTCGACCGTCCCAGCGACGCCCCCACGACTCCGGTCCCCGGTCCCCGGTCCCCGGTCCCCCAGATTCGAGTCGCCGACAGCCGTAGCGACGGCGAGTTTGTCGATTCCGCCTGGGGCGCCCCCTGGACGGGAAGCTGGTCGCGACACTTGTCGATCCTGTCTCTGCTGACCTTTGCCGGTTTGACGGCAATGGCCGTTGACGTGCCCCTCGCACGGGCGATGCACAAAGACAAAGTTCTCCACTCCCTGCATGGGTTCCTCGAATCGGTGGAGCCGTTCGGTCAGCCGACGGCGATCATCGCGACGGCGCTGGCGATTGCGTTATGCGACGTTCGTCGCCGGCGACTGATGCCGCGCTTGCTCGCCGCTTCGCTCGGGGCGGGCCTGGCCGCCGACATCGCCAAGTTGCTTGTCGCGCGGATCCGGCCTTATCACCACGATCTGTCAGGCTCCGCCCTGGTAACCTTCCAGGCGTTGGTTCCCGGTTGGGGGGGCGGTT
>JAGVKR010000311.1 GCA_020050375.1 Planctomycetales bacterium | reverse complement strand
TGAGCGCCAGCGCCTGCTCGGCATGTCGCGGATGCGCCACGCTCTCATCGAGGCACACCGGAGTCTCGATCGCGGCTTGCAGTTTCGCGTGATCGACCAGATCGTCGTGGGCCAGCGGCTGCTCGATCATCGCCAGCCGAAGCTCGTCGATCTGGCGGAACAGGGGCAAGTCGCTCAGGCGGTATCCACTGTTGCAATCGATGTGGAATGTTTCATTGGGATGCTGGCGGCGGACGGCTCGCAGCATGTCGAGGTCCCACCCCGGGCGGAACTTCAACTTCACGCGTGGGAACTTTTGATCGACGGCCTTCCCGACCGCCGTCAGCAGATCGTCGATGCGGTCCATCACGCCAAAGTCGGCGCCGACCGGTATGACGTCGCGCGTCGCTCCGAGGGCCCGGTGCAGAGGAATCCCCCGTTGACGCGCGTGCAAATTCCACCAGGTGACGTCAAGCAGGGCCTTGGCGAACGGGTTTCCCTTATAGACGGCCAGAAGTTGTTGCAGCTCCTCGCCGCTCGTCACGTCACGACCGATGATCGCCGGGGCGAGCCAGTCGCGAACCACGGCAAAAATCCCGCCGGCCCATTCGGGGCTGTAGCACGGGGCCGCCAGCGGCGCGCTTTCTCCCCACGCGTCCAGAGACCCGCTCGACATCCGGCAGAAGACACTATGTCCCGCAGAATCCTCGCCGTAAGCGGTCCGCCACGGATAAATGAGCGGCATCGCCACATGGAAGATCTCGATTCGGTCGATTTTCATAGTGGGAGCGAGGGGTCAGGTGTCGGGGGTCAGGGATGGCGACCTTCGGGTGCAGTCAAGACATAGGTGTCGCTTGCGGTTTCGTCGCCCGCCCATTCATAACAGATTATAAAAAAACATCTTACATCGAAAAAGTGGTCGTCGGCAGCTTGATCAATCACATTCGTTTTCGACCGGCTTCTCCAAGACATCTCGCCATTATCCCGTTGATCGCCATGCCCCTTCAAGCGTGACGCACGGATTGTTTCGCATGAATGAAAGTGCAACCGAGTCGATCCTCGCTTGCCGTTCGAGCATCTGTTCCCTACACTTCTGAATTCCCCGCCAAAATGTTCCCCCGCGGACGCCCGCGGATTGAAGTCGTTTCCTGCTCATCGCAATCTGTTTTGGGATTGACGGCCGGCGAAACCGCAAGCGTGGATGGCGGTATTCCCTGAAGCCTGACCCCTGAATCCCGAATCCTCTTTTGACAGCGTACGGAACCCCAGTCATGAAAGACGGCATTCATCCCGATTACGTGGACACAACCGTGGTTTGCGGGTGTGGCAACACGTTCAAGACCCGCAGCACGCGCGCCAAGATTCACGTCGAAATCTGTTCGGTCTGCCATCCCTTCTACACCGGCAAGCAGAAGTTCGTCGACACGGCCGGGCGCGTCGAGAAGTTCCTGAAGAAGTACGGCAAGAGCAAGCCGGCCGAGGCCGAAGCGGCCAAGTCGTAGCGACGTTGGCGCCCGCGGCGTCCTTCGGGCGCCGCCTGGTGATTCGCCAGGTCTTTACGATGCAGCCGCCCCTGCAGTGCCACGAACGCTCGTGGTCCGTCGTCCCGGGCGGACGCTGACGACGCCGATCTCTCTTGCAGGGTTGTCATGTTTCCCAGTCTTCAGGCCAAACTCGCCCGGTTCGAGGAGTTGGAGCGGCAGCTTCAGGATCCGGCGCTCCTCGGCGATTCCAACCGCCTCACGCAGACGCAGCGCGAATATGGCGGCTTGTCGAAGATCGCCAACAAGGTCCGCGAGTTCAATCACCTGGAGCAGGAAACGGCCGCCGCCCGAAAGATGGCCGCTGAAGAGACCGATGCCGAGCTCAAGGAATACGCGCAAGCCGAGGCCACCAAGCTCGCCGAAGAACTGGCGACGCGACAGGCCGAACTCGAAGACGTCGTCCTCGCCGGCGACGCGTTGACCCGCGGCAGCCTGATCATGGAAATCCGCGGCGGGACGGGGGGTGAAGAGGCGGCTCTCTTCGCCCGCGATCTGTTCGACATGTATCAGCGCTACGCCGCGGCTCATGGATGGAAGACGGAGGTCATCGAGTTCTCCCCGTCGGATATGGGGGGCGTTCGCGAGGTGACGCTCTCGATTTCGGGCGAAGGAGCGTTTCAGCACCTGCAGTTCGAGAGCGGCGGACATCGCGTGCAGCGCGTCCCCGAGACCGAAACACAGGGGCGCGTGCATACCAGCCTCGCGACGGTCGCCGTCCTTCCCGAAGCGACTGAAGTTGAAATCGACATCAAAGACGAAGACCTGCAGATCGACACGATGCGAGCGGGAGGCCCCGGCGGCCAGAAGGTCAACAAGACCGAAAGCGCGATCCGCATCACGCACCTTCCCAGTGGACTCGTCGTCAAATGCCAGGACGAGAAGAGCCAGCACAAGAACAAAGCCCGCGCCATGCGCGTGCTCCGCAGCCGGCTGCTCGAGAAATATCAGCAGGAACAGCACGACGCGCGGGCCAGCCAGCGCAAACTTCAAGTCGGCTCGGGTGACCGCAGCGAACGGATTCGCACCTACAACTTCCCGCAGAACCGCGTCACCGACCACCGCATCAACCTGACGCTGCACAAGCTCGATCAGGCGATCCAGGGAGACCTCGACGAACTGATCGCCGCTTTGCTCAAATTCGACCGGGATGAGCGATTGAACAATCCGGACATGAAGTAATGGCGAATGTCGAAATCCGAATGTCGAATGAAATTCAAAGCTCGAAATGAAGAAAAGGAAGTGCAGGCGTCTCGTCCCTTTCGTCATTTTGTCTTTTGGATTTCATTCGACATTCGGATTTCGACATTCGTCATTTCACTTTTTCGGATTTCATTAGACATTCTGATTTAGTCATTCGACATTCGGGAGCCGCTCCTTTGCCATCTCCAGCCCCCTCCCCGGCCGACGTCTGGACGGTCGGGCGGATCATCGACTGGACGATGGCGCATCTGAAAAAGCACGGCAGCGACACTCCGCGACTCGACGCCGAGATTCTGCTCGCACAGGCTCGAAACTGCCCGCGAATCCGACTGTACGTCGATTATGCCGTCCCGCTCACTGAGGGTGAGCGGGCCACGATGCGCGAGCTCGTCCGCCGGCGGGCCGCCGCCGAGCCAGTCGCCTATCTCGTCGGCCATCGCGAATTCTTCGGCCTCGATTTTCGAGTCACCCCCGACGTGCTGATCCCGCGCCCCGAAACGGAAACACTCGTCCTGGAGCTGCTCACCGAGGCGAGGAAGTGCGGAGTGCGGAGTGCGGAGTGCGGAATTGACGAAAGCAACGCCGCCCCTCCTGACGCCCCCTCGTCAACTCCGAATTCCGCATTCCGCACTCCGCATTCCTCCCCGCTCCGCATTCTCGACGTTGGCACCGGCTCCGGCTGCATCGCCATCGCGTGCACTGTGAACCTTCCCGACGCATCCATCACGGCGATCGACGTCAGTTCGGCGGCGTTGAATATTGCGCGGGAGAACGCCCGGTCGCATCGCGTCGAGAGTCGCATCCGTTTTCTGGAAGGGGACCTTTTCGCCTCGCTTGCGGCGGACGAGTCGTTTGATTTCATTGCCAGCAATCCGCCCTATGTCGCCGACGGCGAGATGGAAACCCTTCCGGCCGACATCCGGCTGCACGAGCCGCATCTGGCGCTTCGGGCCGGACCGCAAGGGCTCGACGTGATCGAACGCCTGATTGCCGGCGCACCCCGGCACCTGTCGCCGGGCGGCCGGCTGCTGAT
>JAGVKR010000398.1 GCA_020050375.1 Planctomycetales bacterium | reverse complement strand
GTCGATGCGATCCCCGATCTCAGCGAGAACCAGGTGATCGTCTTCACCGACTGGATGGGACGCAGCCCGCGCGAGATCGAAGATCAGGTGACGTATACCCTGTCGCGCAAGCTGCAGGGGCTGGCCGGAGTTCGAGCGGTCCGCTCGTCATCGGAATTCAATTTTTCGATGATCACGATCATCTTCGAGGACAGCATCGACTTCTATTTCGCCCGCCAGCGCGTCACCGAAAAGCTCAGTCAGGCAAGCACGTTTCTCCCTCTCGGCGTCGTCCCCTATCTCGCTCCCGACGCCACTGCGCTGGGACAAATTTTCTGGTATACGGTCGAGGCCAACGCCACCGATCCGATCGACTCCGCCCGGCTGTGGGCTCTCAACAAGTTCTACATCGCCCCGCAACTGAACTCCGCCGCCGGCGTGGCCGACGTGGCGACCGTCGGGGGCACACCGCTCGAATATCAGATCGACGTCCGCCCCGAGGACCTGCGCGCTTACGGAATCACGCTCGGCGATCTCTACGGCGCCGTCGCCAAAAGCAACATGCCCGCCGGGGGGGGCGTCATCCAGAAAAACAACGCCGAATACATCGTCCGCGGCGTAGGCTGGATCCGCGACAAAACGGATATCGAAGACACCGTGATCAAGGAAGTCAAAGGGACGCCGATCTACGTCAAGACGGTCGCCAACGTGCAGCTTGGCACGCAGTTCCGCCGCAGCGTTTACGAAAAAGACGGCAACGAGGTCGTCGGCGGCGTCGTGCTCATGCGGCACCAGGAGAACCCACTGAAGGTCACGCAGCGCGTCAAGGAGAAGATTCAGGAGTTGCAGCCCGGGCTTCCCGCCGGCGTCCATATCGTGCCCGCCTACGATCGCACGCGGCTCATCAAAGGGGCCATTCACACGCTCACCGAGGTGATGTGGCACGAAATGGCGATTGCTTCGATCGCCATCCTGCTCATCCTGATGCACGTCCGCAGCGTGTTCGTGATCTGCATCACGCTTCCCCTCGCAGTTCTGTTTTCATTCCTGCTGATGTGGGTCCTCCGGCAACTGGGGATCATCGACATTCAGGCCAACATCATGTCGCTGGCCGGGATCACGATTTCGATCGGGATTCTCGTCGATCAGGCGATCGTGATGACGGAGAACGCCACACACCACCTCAAGGCGCATTTCGGCGACCGCAAAGTGACCGGCGACATCCGCGAGCTGGTGATCGAGCCGTGCCGCACCGTCGGCCGGCCGATATTCTTTTCGGTCCTGATCATGCTGCTGTCGTTCGTCCCGGTGTTCATGCTCTCCGGCCGCGAGGGAAAGCTGTTCCACCCGCTGGCCTTCACCAAGAGCTTCGCCATGATCGGCGTGGCGCTGATCTCGGTGACGCTCGTCCCCGCGCTGATCCCGATCTTCATCAAGGGGCGGCTCAAGAGCGAAGAGGAAAACGCGATCGTCCGCAGCTTCATTCATATCTATAAACCGCTGCTCACCTGGGCCCTCCCGCGGCGGAACCTGGTGATGTGGATGTTCGCCGTGCTCCTGATCCTGGCGGCGGGCATGTTTCCCCTGCAGGCCTTGATTGGACAGGGGGCGTCGGAGGGCGCCTGGCGAACGACGTTTCTTGCGGTCTTCGGGCTGGTGACGGCACTCACTGTAACGCTCACGACTGGTAAATCCGATGGCGACGCCCGCTACACAATGCTCGGACTCGCATTGCTCGCGACATCGGGATTGTTGGCGTGGGGCGGATTCCGGGTCAGCGAGCTCGCAATGGATACATCGTTCGTTCAAGGGATCGCACTGCGATCGTTCTGCTGGATCGCTGCCGCCGTGCTCCTATTGGGCGTCGCACTGCTCGGTGTCGTTGCGGGGAAACGCGGCCATGACCTCTTATGGCTGATGCTCGGGATAGCACTTGTGGCACTGGCGATTCCATTCGTTTGGGCCGGATACAAGTTTAGTTCTTTCGTCGCGTACGTCCCGTTTCTGGGATGGATGCCGATTCTCAAGTGGACATTCTGGACTGCGACGGCCGTCCCCCTGGGATTCCTGTTGTTCGTAACGGCCGCAACCCAGCGCGCGGTTTTGCGGCAGACGATCACTTTGGCCAGTCTGATCGTCCTCGGTCTGTGGGCCTACCGCTTCACCAAGATCGGCGTGGCCTTCATGCCGGCGCTCGACGAAGGGACGACGCTCGATATGCCGGTCACCGTCCCCCGGGCGAGCGTCACACAGGCCGCCGACGACCTCAAGGCCCGCGATGCGCTGTTGCGGGGCTTCCCTGAAGTCGAGTCGGTGATCGGCAAGGCGGGCCGCGCCGATACCCCCACCGACCCCGCCCCGCTGGACATGGTCGAGACGTTCGTCAATTTCCGCCCCAAAGAACTTTGGCCCAAGCGCGTCCTGAAGTTCGATGACGCGCTGGAGCAAACGGAGGAGATCTGGCGGGCGCTGGCGAAGCAGGAATACATGGTGCCCCTGCCCGAGGACAAAGAGGATGGAACCCGAAAGAGCGTGACCAACGACGCCACCCAAAAGGCGCTCGAACGATTCGACGAAACACTGCGCGAGCTGGCGCTCCTGCGCTATCGGGAGCTCGAGCGCGAGCTGGAGACCACGCTCACACGCTTCGCTGTCGACGAAATGCTCCGCCGGCTTCAGGAATCGGGACATCTCAACTGGCCGGCTCCCGACGAAAAGACGACTCACGTCGAGCGCCTCACCGCCACCCTCGAGCCGCAGTTCGGTCGATGGCTCGCCAAAGCGCCCGCGCTGGAAGACGTCGCCGAGCTGACCCAGGCCGTGCTTCGTGACTTGCAGGGCCAAAAGATCATTACGGACGTCGTCGGGGCGTTGCAGTTGCAGGGCTCCCTTCCGGCACAGATTGTTCGACAAGTCGCCGAAGGCCTGGGGGGCGAACGCCGGACGTTTGCCGGCGAGTTGCTCCAAGTGGTCAGCGACCACCGGAGGACGCTCTGGCTCGAGCGGGTTCGAGAAATCAATTGGGAACTTTTCGACCAGGGGATCGAGGCCTACACCCAGTACGCGCTCGAAGAAGTCGCCAGGGCGGCGGTCCCGGCGAAGCTCGGCGATGGGACGCCCCGCGGAGCCGACCTGGAACGATTCGCCGCGGCAACGGTGCAGGCGCAACTCGGCCACGACTTCGACGCGGCCGTCATCGATCCTTTCCTGGCAGTTCGAGCCGAATTGCAACGACCATTTCAAGAAAGAACCTTTCTTTGGCCCCGCAAGACCGGGCCCAAGGGAGACCTGGTCGATGACGAGATGGGCCGCGTCCTGCAAGTCCCCGGCTGGAGCAACATTTTCACGCAACCGATCATCAACCGCATCGAAATGCTCTCGACCGGCGTGCGGACCGACATCGGCGTCAAGGTCTTCGGCCCCGACCTCGACACGATCGACCGCGTCTGCAAACAGATCGAAGCGGCCCTGAAACCGCTCAACGGCGCCCGCGACACGATCGCCTCCCCCATCATGGGGAAAGGCTACCTGCAGATCGACATCGACCGGCGCCAGGCGGCCCGTTACGGCATTTCGGTGGAAGACATCCAGAACGAGATCGAAGTCGCGCTGGCCGGCCGCGCGGTGACGTTCACCGTCGAGAAGCGCGAGCGGTTCCCGGTCCGTATCCGCTACGCCCGGGCCAATCGCGAAGATGAAGAAAGTATCCGCCGGCTGCTCGTGAGCCCCGGCAGCATGAGCACTCCCGGCGCGATGGGTGCGACTCCGTCCATGGGGAGTGATTCGGGCGACGCGACAGTTCGCTTTGGCGGGGGCGTCGGGACTGTCGCCGCCCCCCCCACCGCGGGAGACGCACATTCGGCGACTCCAGGTCATTCCTTGTCGGGAAAGCCGCTGATTCCGCTGGGGGCCCTGGCCGACGTGCGCGTCGTCGAAGGGCCGGCCATGATCAAGAGCGAAAACGGCCGGCTCCTGAATTACGTCACCCTCAATGTCCGCGGCCGCGACATTGTCGGTTTCGTCGACGAAGCGCAGCGCGTGGTCAATCAGAAGGTCAAGCTCCCGGAGGGAGTCCACATCGAGTGGAGTGGCGAGTTCGAGCACCAGGTGCGGGCCGCGCGGACGCTGCGGTTTGTCTTTCCCGCCGTGATCGTCTTGATCTTCGTGATCCTCTATATGACGTACCACGACCTCGCCGACGCGGCGCTGATGATGCTTGCGGTTCCCGAAGCGCTCGCCGGCGGAGCGTTCTTCATGTTTCTGTTTCCCAAGATCATGCAGGGCTGGAGCGCGCCCCCGATGGATTTCAGCGTCGCCGTCTGGGTCGGGTTCATCGCCTGCTTCGGGATGGCGACGGAAACCGGCATCATCATGCTCGTCTATCTGCGCGAGGCGATCGAGAAACGGGGCGGGCTGGAGAACATTCAGTCGCTCGAGGAACTTCGCCAGGCGGTCATCGAAGGAGCCGTCCACCGCCTGCGCCCCAAGCTGCTCACGGAAGGAGTGGCGATCATCGCCATCTTCCCCATGGTCTTCGCGAAAGGGGTCGGCGGAGAAATCCTGGCTCCGATGGCGCTCCCCGTGCTGGGGGGCCTGCTGATCTCGGACGAAGTCGTCGACCTGTTCCTTCCCGTCCGTTTCTATTGGGTCCGCCGTGCCCGCTGGCTGAAGCTGCAGCGCGACAATCAGGATGCGGAACAGCGCGAACCTGGCGGTATTGCGTGATTGCAACCGTTCACAGCCCGGGGACTGGCTCATTTTTCCCGCGTCGCCCGGAGAGGTAGCCGTTCACACCCCGGAGACACGGGGAAAACAGGGGTTTTTCGAGTAGGCGCGATTCAAAATCGGGCGATCAGTCGCATCAAGCGTCGCTCGTGGTGACCGAAAAATTGAAAACAAGTCGCTTTTCCCGGCGTTTTCGCTATTGTGACGTTTTCGCAAATCGAATATGGCCGGGGTGTGAACGGTTACCCCGGAGAGACGTCCGTATGCCGCAATAAACAGAAGTCGTTCTCCCTTCTCCCCCCGGCGGGAGAAGGGTCGGCCTGCGACGAGCTCAGTGGCATGGCAAATCAGAGCGTAGGTCAGGCTGTGCCTGACTTGCAGGAGATTGGACATCCAATTCTTATGCCGTCAGGCACAGCCTGACCTACACGTCTTCCCACAAAAAAACCGAGGGTCACATGCGAGAGCTGCAACCATTTCGGCTGGTGTCTCTGGTCTGTCCGACGACGTTCCCTTCGCTCGCAACAACCACCCTCGCCCTCCTGCTCGCCGCC
>JAGVKR010000648.1 GCA_020050375.1 Planctomycetales bacterium | reverse complement strand
CTACAGACAGCCGCCACACAGAATGCAATACGCTTCATCTTCGTCTCCTTAGGAACAAGGCGGTACATCAGAAATGTCAAGAAGGGCGAAACTCCTAACGATCGATCATCGCTCCTTCGCCAACATTCATATCAACTCCCCGTGATTTGAGGTTATACACAGGATCAAGTGTTTTGTCACGCGAAAATTCGATTCCTTTGGAAAAGTCGGCAAAGGCGGGCAACCGGACGAGTCAAAGCCGAGAGCGGACAGCCGGGATCCGCCGGCGACATTTGCCACTTGGGCGTATCCCCAGGGTGCCGCTCCAAGTGGAACACGCGGGTGGATTGGGTGGCCCCTGATCGGCGTATCCGCAGGCGCGGACGCTCGTTAGAATCCGAGACGCGACTCCGCCGGCAGACATTTGGCGACGATCGACAACTTGACCGGTCACCGTTTCGGGCAAAGAATTCGAGCGGGGCCGCATCAGCAAGGAGCAACGCTCATGGCCGTTCGCAAACCAGTCAAACGAAAGACCACGAAATCCACCGCGCCGGCTCGTCGCAACGGGGCTCCGCAGGCGATCGGCGAATACTTGATTCGGCGACTTCAGGATTACGGAATCGCGCACGTCTTCGGCATTCCGGGCGATTTTGTGCTGCAGTTCTACGCGATGCTCGAAGCCAGCCCGCTCAAAGTGGTGGGCTGCACGCGCGAAGACAACGCCGGCTTCGCCGCCGACGCCTACGCCCGCGTGCACGGCATGGGGGCGGTGTGCGTGACGTTCAGCGTCGGGGGACTCAGCATGTGCAACTCGATCGCCGGGGCTTACGCCGAGAAGTCTCCGGTCGTGGTCATCAGCGGCGCTCCGGGGGTCGACGAAAAAAGCACCGATCCCCTGTTGCACCATCGCGTCCGCGACTTCAACACCCAGCGCGAGGTGTTCGAGAAGATCACCGTCGCCTCGGCTTCGCTCGACGACCCGCTGACGGCTTTTCGCGAAATCGATCGCTGCCTGGCGGCCTGTGCCCGTTACAAGCGACCTGTGTATCTCGAACTGCCGCGCGATCGCGTTCGCACCGTCTGCCCATATCCATACTCACCTGTCGTCGAAACGCCGACCAGCAACAAAGAGGCGCTCCGCGAAGCGCTCGAAGACGCGACCGAAATGATCAACGCGAGCGAGCGTCCGGTGATCATCGCCGGCGTCGAAATGCACCGTTTCGGCCTGGGGGATGAAGTTGTCAAACTGGCCGAAAAACACGACATCGCGATGGTGGCGACGCTTTTGGGAAAGTCGGTCGTCAGCGAAAAACACCCGCTCTATCTCGGCGTTTACGAAGGGGCGATGTGCCGCGAACCGGTCCGAAAATTCGTGGAAGAGAGCGATTGCCTGATCGTGCTGGGAACGTTGATGACGGACATCGACATGGGAATCTTCACCGCCCGCATCGATCTCGGAAAATCGGTCCACGTCACCAGCGATGCTCTGCAGATCAGGCACCATCACTATCACGATGTGCTGCTGGCCGACTTCGTCAAGGGGTTGCTCAAGGCCCAGTTGCATCCGGCGAAGCGTCCGATCCCGGCCGGTTGTCGGCCGGAACCGCCAAAATTCGAACTGCAACCCGCAGCCAAGATCACCACACGGCGGTTGTTTGCCCGCGTCAATCAGTTGCTAGACGAAAACATGGTCGTCGTCGCCGATGTGGGAGACTGCCTGTTCGCCGCCGCCGACCTGACCATCTATCGCGATACCGAATTCATCAGCCCGGCGTATTACACGTCGATGGGGTTCGCGATCCCGGCTTCGGTCGGGGCGCAGTTCGGCAATCGGAAGCTCCGGCCGATCGTGCTGGTGGGGGACGGCGCGTTCCAGATGACCTGCCTGGAGCTCTCGACCGCCGTGCGGCACGGATTCAATCCGATCGTGCTGGTGCTCAACAATAAGGGCTACGGGACCGAGCGGTTTCTGTGCGAGGGGCCGTTCAACGACATTCTCAACTGGGAATACCATCGTCTCCCCGATTTGCTGGGGGGAGGCTGGGGTTTCGAGGTCCGCACCGAAGGGGACCTCGACAAGGCTCTGAATGCGGCCCTGGCCAACCGCGATCGCTTCAGCCTGCTCAACATTCATCTCGAGCCGACCGACATCAGCCCGGCCCTCGAGCGACTCGCGAAATCGCTGTCGAAGCGAATCTGACGGAAAAACGAAATAAACCCTTCGCAGTCCGACGGATTCACGCGTTGCATGAGCAGGACGCAGCAGTGAATTCGTCGGCCGCGAAGGGTTTCGTCCCCCCCGTCGCCTGTGCGAGGGCGGCTGCCTTTCGGCGGCGGGCTCGCTCAGGCGAACGAAGATAAGCTTCGGTCTGGCGTCACGGCAACTGGCCCGTCGCCGTCCAAACCGCTGTGAGTTGAAGTTTCGTCGGAAAGTTAGGGTTGTTCGTTGAGGTCCGTCAGTCCCTGCTGACGAGCCTTGTATTCTTCGATTGCCTGAACCTGTTTACTCAGCTTGAATTCCGGCCCGGCCGGGTAGTACTGCAGATCGTCCCGCAGGTAATACGCCGAGGGAAGCGTCTGACCTCCAACAGTCGTCTGGCATCCGACGGCCGACGTACAGAGGGCGGCACACCCCAGCAACAAGAGCCAGGGACGCGTGGACAGGAGGTTGATTTTCATGAGACCTCTCACCACTTTGCCTCACCAGATTGTGAGGATTCGAAAGGAACCGAAGGATACGAGACGTTTCCAGCCAGCCGTCCGTTGCTCCGGCAATCTCTGGCCCTACTAATATCGGCCCATAGATTCGGAATCTTCGGTCTATCTTGACAAATCGGCATAATTGGCACGGGCGGCATCGAACGTGGCTGGCGGATGGCAACACCTCCGAGTGAGTCTTGTTCGTCACAAGTGTCTATTGCACAATGAGTTATTGCGAAATCTGTTTGGTGCGGTTGCGGAAACGCACCGGACGGGGAGATAATTCCCGAACCCGTAACGACACGGAGCTGCCGGCACTTTTGAAGGAGGCCTTTTGACGCTTCAAATCACACGGATCGTCGGGAAAGAGCCCGGGCCGCATCTGCTGATCACCGGGGGGGTTCATGGGGACGAATTCGAGCCGATGGCGGCCATTTGTCGGCTCAGCGGCGCGATTGTTCGTGAGAGACTGAGAGGTACGTTGACGCTCGTCCCGGTCGTCAACGAGCCGGCCTTTCGCCGAGGTCAGCGAACAGCCGACGATGGTCTCGACCTTGCCCGGACCTGTCCGGGGCGTGCGGACGGTTCGATCACTGAACAGATCGCCTTCGAACTCTCCCGACTGATTCGGGACGCAGATTATTACATCGATCTGCATACCGGCGGGACGCGCCTGAAGGTCTTGCCGCTCGCGGGCTATATGTTGCATCCGGATCGAGCCATTCTCGACCAACACCGGCGCATGGCGCGGGCCTTTGGTTTGCCGATCATTTGGGGAACCGATCCGAATCTCGACGGCCGGTCGCTCTCGGTGGCGCGGGATGCAGGAGTCCCGGCGATCTATACCGAGTATGCGGGAGGGGGCGGGT
>JAGVKR010000177.1 GCA_020050375.1 Planctomycetales bacterium | reverse complement strand
GGAGCCCCATTTTGGACAGCGCAGCCATCATCTGTATTTTTCTCCCTTCCCCCCCGGCGGGGGAAGGGTCGGGGATGGGGGGGCGGAACGTCTCGGTGCTCCCCCCTTGCAAACCACACCACATGTGCACCGCACCTCCGCCCCCTTCGCGTCGAGCGGCATGCGAGATGCGCGACACAGACAAGCCCTAGAGACTTCGCCCAATTGAGTTTTTACGGGCGATCTGTTACCAATTCGAGCCAACGAATTCTGAAACAATCCGAGGACGACTCATGCTACAGTCGCGATATCTGCTGGCCGCCTGCCTGGTGTTGCTCGGAGCGGCGACGCGCGTGCTTCCTTATGTGCTGCACGCTCTGGGGGTGTCGGACATTTCCAATCCCAACGGCATGCCTTGGAACTTCTCGCCGCTGGGGGCGATCTCGCTGTTCGGCGGGGCGTACCTGGCCGACCGGCGCCTGGCGTTTGCCGTGCCGCTTCTGGCCCTGTTCCTCGGCGATCTCGGGATGGCCGTGCTGATGAAGGACCTTTCGTTCGCCTTTCCGGTAATCGCCCCCATCACCTACGGCAGCTTCGCGCTGATGGCCTGGCTGGGAACGTGGCTCCGCGAAAACATGCAGCGGCTCCCGTCCTTCGTTATGAGAATGGCATTCGTCGGCGGAACGGCTTTCGTCGGTGAAGTGATCTTCTTCATCGTGACCAATTTTGCCAACTGGGTTTTCCAGACGAGCATCGATCCGAACCACCCCCCCATGTTTCCGTACACGTTTGCAGGACTGATCGCCAACTACCTCGCCGCGATTCCCTTCTTCGGCAAATCGCTGACAGGCATGGCCCTGTACGGCACGGGCCTCTTCGGCGGATACGAGCTGCTGCAGAAGCGGGCCGAAGCGCCGCAACCGGCGATGCTGGCCGACGCGCAGTGAAATGACTTCGCTCCGCGTCGTCTCTCTGATTGCCAGCGCGACGGAGACAGTCGTGGCTCTCGGTTGCGAGGACTGGCTCGTGGGCCGGTCGCACGAATGCGATTATCCGCCGTCGGTCCGCGGACTGCCCGTCTGCACGTCTGCCAAAGTCGACGTCGAGGCCAACGGGGCCGAGATCGACCGACAGATCAAGTCGCTGCTGCGGAATGCCGTCTCGATTTACGATCTCGACGCGGCGATCCTCGATCGGCTCTGCCCGGACGTGATCCTCACTCAATCGCAATGCGAAGTCTGCGCGGTAAGTCTGCAGGATGTCGAACGCGCCGTGTGCGAGCTCGTTCGCTCGCGGCCGCGGATTGTCTCGCTCGAGCCTGACGGTCTGGCGGAAATCTGGGAGGGGATCGAAGAAGTTGCCGCCGTTCTCGGTATCCCCGATCGCGGGACACAACTGGTCGCGACGCTGCGGCGACGCCTCGACGAACTGGCAGAGCGCGCCGCGCGCCTCAAGCGCCGACCAAACGTCGCCTGCATCGAATGGATCGACCCGCTGATGGCTGCCGGAAACTGGGTCCCCGAGCTCGTGGAGCTGGCTGGCGGCGTCAACCTGTTCGGCGAAGCGGGCCGCCACTCACCGTGGATGTCGTGGGAGGAGTTGGTCGATCGCGACCCCGACGTGATCGTCGTCATGCCGTGTGGTTGGGACATCCCCCGCTCGCGGAAGGAAATGCGCCCGATGGTCGAGCACGCCGCATGGCCCACATTGTCGGCCGTCCGCGGCGGGCAGGTCTTTCTCACCGACGGCAATCAATACTTCAACCGCCCCGGTCCGCGCGTCGTCGAATCGGCAGAAATCCTTGCCGAGATCCTGCACCCGGGCGAATTCCACTTCGGGCACGAAGGGACCGGTTGGATCCGCTGGTGAAGTCGCTGTTCGGCGCGGGTCTCCCCGCCTGTTCGGCGGAGGTCTCCTGATCTCGCCGCTCGCCCGACCGTCCATGGCGCGGCAGGGAGACCGGCCATAACGGGGACGGCTCTACGCCGGGTGCCGGGGTCAAAGCGACGCCATAGATCACAGGTTGCGGCGTGTCACCGCTTCGTGGGAGCGAAATCATGGCCGGAATCAAACCGCGAGCGTGGCCCCGTCGTCCGTCGCGGGGCCACGCTCGCGGATTGCGCAGACCGACCGCCGTTCTCGGACGATGTTGCGGATCGCGACTTGAGCCCAATCCTATTTTGCCGCTTTGACCCCGGCACCCGCCAGTCGTCGCCGGCAAAGTGTGTCGGGAGACCGGCCATAACGGGGACGGCACTACGCACCCACAGCACGCAGGGCATCGTCGCGCGAGATATAGATCGGCCAGACCGTGTGCAGCTTCGTCATACGCAGGATCTCCCCGGCATTTTCGGAAACGTGGCACAGCGCGAGACGCCCGCCGTTTTGCGCGATCCTTTTCCACAGCCGAATGACCGCTCCGAGAAACGCCGACCCGGCGTAGTCCCCGTGCTGCAGGTCGATGACCAGATTCGTCGGGCCGGAGTGGCTGACGACCTCCAGCAGCTCCAACGTCTCCTGCACAAACTCAGCCTCTTGCAGGTTGCCGAGCGGGCCATGGGGCGTCAGCACGAGCGCTCCCCCGTGAATCTCACGGACGAAGACCGGTCCTTTCGCCCGATGGGGGCGCAGTATGAGCGTTTCCATCAACGCGGCCTCCGTGGTTCCGAGGGGGAGAGAGGGCGAGCTGCCCCCGCGAGCGATTATTGCCTGCGCGTCGGCTATTCTGATCGCCCACCGCGCCGTTTGCCAGTGGTTTTTCGAGATTCGTGGCAATAGAATGGAATCTCGTCCGGTCGACCCCGATTGTCCCCCCCCGTCGAATGTCCCGCAGCCCTGCGGAAATTCGCGTTCGGCGGATTGTACGCTCCATTCACTCAGGGAGTTTCTGCATGAGAGTATTCGGTTTGGACGTTATCACTGTCCCTCAAGCCTCAAGCCCCAGGCCTCAAGCCCGTTTCTGCATGAGAGTCTTCGGATCGGGCTTTGTCGCGCTCGTTACCCTCGCCTTGTGCGAGGCGAATGTCGCTCTGGCGGCCGATCACAAGATCACCGAGTTGAAAGAGGCCCCCGCAGGGCTTTCCGCCGCCGTGACGGCCGCCCTGAACGGCAGCGGCTACCGATTGTCGGATGCCAAGGGCGTCGTCTGTGACGTTTGGCTGACGAAAGAGGTTCCGCTCAAACCGAAATTCAAGAGCAGCCTGCGGATCAAGTATCCCTTTCTGCCGGGGCAGTTGATCGGCGCGATTCGTTTTCCCGACGGGTCAAAACCCAATGACTTTCGCGGTCAGGAACTGAAGCCGGGCATCTACACGCTCCGCTACGGTTTGCAGCCCGACGACGGCAACCACCTGGGGACGAGCGAAATCCGCGATTTTCTGGTCGGCTGCCCGCCGAAGGACGACGTCGATCCCAAGCGCGTCGAAGACATCCAGAAGCTGTTCAAGCTGAGCGGCACTTCCGCCGGAACGACGCACCCGGCGATCTTCCTGTTGTTTCCTCCAGGCGCCAAGCCATTCTCGGCCTCGGCGGTCCGGCACGATAACGAGAAGCACCTGCTCATCCTCGACGTCAACGTCAACGGCAAGGACGGGGACGCGGCGACTCCTGTGCCGGTCAGTCTCGTCACCGTCGGCAAGGGCGAAGGCTGACGAGGGGCCGCGTCTAACGGCGCTATGTTTGACCAGCGAGACCAATACGAAATATGGATTCAAAAAAGATTGAGTCGCGGAGCGACGACGTGTTGTAGCCAGTGGCGCGAGCCACTGGAAAGCATTCGACGGTGACCAGCCCCGGCAGGGGCGACGTGAGCCAATGTCGTGCTGACGTCGCCCCTGCCGGGGCTGTATATTCGGACGATTCCGCCTTTTTTCCAGTGGCTCGCGCCACTGGCTACATTATGCCGCCCCTGCCGGGGCTTTATTGAAATCGAAATCTGGCAGTCGTTTGCGAGAATCCGTGGCATTCAAGCATGGTAACAATCCGCCGCGCACCGGCTCTCCGGGGGCCAGTTGCCCACCCTGCTTGATCGTTGCGGGTTCTCGACGTGGAGGCTTCCATGCGTAAAATCGCCCTGCTTCTGGCACTCGGCGGAATCGCGGCCGGTATGTCGTTCATGTTCTCTATCGGTGAACAGCCTCCGGCTGCGGTTCTCGCGTCCGAAAAGAAGGCTCCCGCCGAAGAGCCTGCGGCGGCGTCCAATCCCGACGAGGCCCCGGTCAAGTCGCTCGTCAGCGGCAAGGTCGTTCTGCTCACCGAGGCTCTCAAGCAACGCAAAATCGTGAGCTATGCCGACGAAATCAAAGGGCAGGTGGTGCTGGTGACGCGGGAGGGCGATCTGCTGCCGATCGTTCCGGATTGGCGCGGACGCGCCTTGTATCAGGACGAGCGCCTGCGCGATCGACCGGTCGATCTGGTCGTCAATCGGCGTCGGGGGGTTCCCTGGTTGCAGGTGCTGTCGATCTACACATTCGACGAGGCCGGCGTTCGCAACATGACCGATTACTGGTGCGACATCTGCGCGATCCCGATGTATGAAATCAAGGAATGCGAATGCTGTCAGGGCCCAATTCGCCTGCGGTTCCGTCCGCAGGAATTGCCCGCAGACCTGAAAAGGACCGGCGACCTCAAATGAATTGGGAACTCAACGTCCGCGCGGCCCAACTCGTCGAAACGCTGCCGGCGGCGGCCGAGGCGCTGCGGAT
>JAGVKR010000277.1 GCA_020050375.1 Planctomycetales bacterium | reverse complement strand
TGTTCCATCCAAAACTTTCACACCGAAGAGCGCAACAGTTTTTCCTTTTCCCTTCAACCCCAACCAGAGATTTTTTGCCAACTTTTTATCAGGCCAGCCCCGGCCCGCGAAATTCGGTCCAATCCCCTCCCTGCACGGCGGGAGAAACCAGTCCAAGAATCGAACAGCAGACGATCGTGAAGCGAGCTCGCATCGTGGATTCCCTGGTGAAAACGGGCAGAGGAAGGATCAATGGCTTTGGCCGCAACACGCAACGGTGGAAGTTTATCGGAACGCGCGTCATTTCGACACCGCGGCGTGGATTGTCGGTCGTTCCGGGTTCATTCGCTGAATGTGGGTGGCTCAAGGCGGACGCCGACGCTGGCAGGGCCGCCCGCCGGGCCGACACTGCCAGCGTCGGAGAGTTTTCGGCATGGCACCTCCTCGGAACGGATGCACGCAACCCACACCTTGACAAGGAGTTCGACCTCGAACCACCCACAGACAGCCGCCAATCCCAGTCGGTTATGTCTTCAATCAAGTCGCTAACATGGGACATCAGGGGGAAATCCCCCGAACGGGTCGAATGCGCAATTATTGACTTGCAAACCGTTCGGCTCAGTGTTCTAATCCCCGTTGTGCCTTGAAGCGGGTCCTTACGTGAAGCAATACGCCTTGATATCCCCCGCTGATCGAAAGTCCCTGATCATGTTTAGACCATTAAAATCCGCGGTGCTGCTGCTGGTCATTTGTGCCGGATTCGCACGGCCATTGTCGGCGGCAACGATTTTCTATGACAATTTCAATCGCGCAATTGGAAAGACGGTCGGCGGACCGAGCAACGGTGATCCGTGGACTGAGAGCAATGTCGACAAGAACGACGTCGCGATTGTCAAAGGAGGTTTCAGCGGTGAAAAGGGGGACAATGCCCTGCTGATCCGTGAGTCGACGGATTTCGCGCGTCAACTGAGCATCTCCACGCAGGGTTTCAGCAATATTCAATTGTCGTTCGATTGGATTGCCCTGAGTCCGTCAGAATCCAATGATGTTTTGTCAGTCGGCTGGCGGATAGCGACGAGCAGTGTCTCCGTCGCCCCCTTCGAGCAGTTGGCGGTTTACGGACTCGGCGATCGCCCCCCCTTCTGGCATTCGGTCTCGAACCTGTCGCTGTCGGGTGCCAACAATCTCGGCTCACCCCCGTATCTTCAGTTGCAATTCCGCATCAACGTTGACAAGAGCAACGAAGGGGTGAAGATCGACAACGTCCGAGTGACCGGGACCGAGATTCCAGTCGTTTTCGCGCAGGACAATCCGGCCGCTGCGATTGTCATGGCCCCCGAACCCGGTTCATTTGCCGTCTGGGGCCTGCTCGCGTTCGCGGCCGCGGTCGGCGGTAGCCGACGTCGTTCCGTGCCGTGAACCTCGGCCGGTGCGGGCCACTCTGACGATTACCGCGGGGGCACACCGGATGTTCACCGGCAGGGATCGCCCTTCAGCTTCTGCGCTCTTCTTCGGTTAATGAATTCCGAACCTGGCCCAGAACACTGCCTTGTTCAACCCTTCCTCGCCGGCGACCAGACACAGTCCCAGCGCGAACAACGCGGCGTTCCGGTATTCGCGCGGCAGCCGCCACGCGGTCGCGAGCATCGTCGTCTCGCTCGAAGAAAGTTCGACGGAGTGCATTTGGGCGTTCATTCGATCAATCTCACTTTTAGAATCGTTTCGGCCCGGCCTCAGACAGATTAGCTGGACTTTCGAATCGAGGGGGGATACTCTTCGGGATGCGTGCGACAGGTCTGAAGCGGCGCTGTTCCCCGAATTCGCCCTCGCGAGAAGGAAGGTGAATCATGTTTCGGCTGTCTTGCGTTATCGTCTCGGTTGTGGCAGCGTTGAGCGGCCTTGAGCATTGTCACGGTGCCGACGCTTCGCACAAGCAAGTGCGTGAGATTCGCGTTGCCGGGCGCGACGGTTCCACACTGCAAACCCTGGCGCTTTTGCCCGACGGAAAGGTGGCCGCCCTCGTGGCTCCGGGGGGCCACGGCGAAATTCATGAAAGCCGGGCTCCGGCAACCAGTGAGGTCCGACTGTTTGACGAATCCGGGACTGCACTGGCAACATGGCGCATCGAGTTTACCGCTCAGTCGATCGGCGCTGGCCCCGATGGTTCAGTATTTGTCGGCGGCGACGGACGCCTCGCGAAATTCGACGCCGAGGGGAAGTTGCTGGCAAGCATCGAGCTTCCGCATCTGAAAAAGGCCGTCGAAGACAAGGACCAGCTTCGCGAGGGGGCCCTCGAAATGCAAAAGCTATATGAGAAGTCGTTTGCCGAGTCCAGGAAACAGTTCGACGAGCAGAAAGCACAGTTGGAGGAAAATCTCAAAAAGCTGAAGGAGAAGGACAAGAAAGAGCTGACTCCCGCTGAGAAGCGTCGGATCAGCCGTTTCGAAGAACAACTCCGCGAATTGAACGGCATCACCGCCGGTTTCGAAATCCCCTCGGTGGAAGACCTGATGAAGCAGATTACCAGCCGATTGCGAATCATCAACGGCGTCACCGTCACCGAGCGGGATCTGTTCGTGGTGACCGGCGAATCGACCGGCTTTGGTTACTCGGTCTGGCGGATGGATCATGCATTCCAGGAGAGCAAGCAAGTGCTCTCCGAGCTGCGCGGCTGTTGCGGTCAGATGGATGTCCAGGCGCATGGCGACGAATTATTCGTCGCCGAAAACTGCAATCATCGTGTCGGGCGCTACAGTCGCGACGGAGAGCGGATTGCCGCCTTCGGACGAAAAGGTGATCAACCCGAAGGCTTAGGCGGGGGCCTCGTCTCGCTGCTGACCGGAGGCGGCAAAAACAAGGCCAAGGGGGACGCCAACGTCCCCCCCGGATTCGGTGGCTGCTGCAATCCGATGAACCTGCGGATCGGTAAGGATGGCTTGGTATATACCGCGGAATCGGAGGGAATCATTCGCTGTTTCACGACCGACGGAAAGTACCGCGGCCTCGTGGGAAGCGCGAAGCTCACCGGAGGTTGCAAGAACGTCGCCGTGGCGGTTTCCGCCGACGCGAGCAAGGTCTACTTCTGCGACCAGCCCGGCCAGCAGATCATCGTCTTGTCGCGTGAAAAGTCAGCGGCCGAAAAAGTCGACGAGTGACCTCCTCCCCCTCCAATCCAGGGAATGGATTCGACAGGCGTTTCTTTTCGATCAACCCCAATCCCAGCAGGGACAATTGCCATGTTGACCCGACGTCAGAGCGCGTGCTTGATCGTGCTGATCGCTGTGATCGGAATGGTTTCGTTGGTATCCGACGCATCGGCTGGTGGCGCCAGTGAGCTGACGGTCGTCATCATGGACCCACTGGCGGCTCCTCTTTCGTGCCCATGCGTGAAAGGCTACGCGCAACGTGATTACGACAAGCTGGGAACGTTTCTCGAACAGGAACTGGGGCGGGCGGTTCGGGTCGTCTTCAATGAATCGCTCGAAAAAGCGCTCGAAGAAACCGACGGACGAGTCGATATTGTGATCGGCAAACGGTCGGTCGTCGCAGCACAGGCGCGCCATCGAAAGCTATCCCTCGAACCGGTGCTGGCGCTCACCGGCAAAGATGGCCAGACGACGCAAACCGGCTTGATCGTGGTTCCTGCCACCGATCCGGCGACATCTGTCGCCGATCTGACAGCCTATCGCATCATCTTCGGATCTGCCGAGTGCGACGAAAAGCACAGCGCCGCTCTTACCCTGCTCAAGAAGCACGGGATCGTCGCGCCGGAAAGAATCGAAACCTGCGCCGCCTGCAGCGACGGGGCAACGGCGATTCTGGAGCTGGGTTCCAAAGTCCGCGCGGCGACGGTCATTTCCAGCTACGCTGCGCCGCTCCTCGAAGGCTGCGGAACGATCAAGAAGGGGGACTTGCGGGTTGTCGGCACCACCGAGCCGGTGCCGTTCGTCGTCGCCTTCCTTTCCACGAAGCTCTCCGATGCGGACCGGTCTGCCATAACCGCCACACTCAAACAAGTCGGCGAGGAACCTGTTCTGCTCGCTGCGATCGAGAGCAAGTCGGGATTCGTCCCGGAGAAAGAGAGCCGCGTCGCAGGCGGTGCTGATGCAGTTTCAAAAAAAAAGAACTGACCGATCCCGCCATCGCTGTTCCGGAGCCGACAGAGGAATGGACCGCCTGGCGCGGTCCAAACCGGAATGGCCGCGTCCCCGGGCTCCCGTCGCGGCTTTCAGCCACCCCGCGGGTGTTCTGGAAAAGGTCGTTGAGTTCCCGCGGTCTCGGGGGAATCGCCGCAACAAAACAGCATGTTATCGTCTCCGACCGGGAATTGAACGACAGCGTCGATGTCTTCCGCTGTTTTGATGCCGAAACCGGCCGCGACGTATGGGCGGTCCGCTATGTTGCTCCCGGTAAGCTCGACTACGGCAATGCCCCCCGCGCTACGCCGCTCGTGCTCGGCAGGCACGTCTATCTGCTAGGCGCGATGGGACACATGAGCTGCGTCGAGCTCGTTTCCGGCCGGGTCGTGTGGCGAATCAACGTCAGGGACGATTTCGACGTGACCGAACGTCTTCCCTGGGGGTTTTGCGGTTCCCCTCTGATCGTCGACGGGGGGCTGATCCTCAACCCCGGCGGGGAGGATGGATCGATCGCGGCCCTCGATCCCGAGAATGGGAAAGTACTGTGGTCGACACCGGGAAATACCGCCGCGTATGGCTCTTTCATCGCGATGGAGATTGGCAAGACTCGGCAGATCGTCGGACACGACGCGGTGTCGCTGGGGGGCTGGGATGCAAAATCGGGCAAACGCCTCTGGACGATCGTCCCTTCCTTTCCCGGCGACTTCAACGTCCCGACCCCGGTCCTCTACAAGAATCAGTTGCTGGTGTCGACGGAAAACAACGGAACGCGTATGTTCGCCTTCCGTCCCGATGGTCAAATCGAGAAGGAACCGATCGCCAGCTTTAGCGAGCTTGCACCGGACACGCATACGCCAATTGTCGTTGGCAGCCGTTTGTTTGGCGTCAGCGGGGAGCTCTACTGCCTCGACCTTGAGAATCAACTCCAGCTGGTCTGGAAGGGAAAGGATCGAGCGTTTCAGTCGCACGTGAGCCTTTTGGCCAGCAATGACCGGTTGCTGGCCTCGACTGAAACGGGCGAATTGCTGCTCATCGACGCGACGGCCAATGAATTCAAACTGCTGGATCGTCAGGCACCCCTCACCGGTGAAAGCGGCCTGATGTCTCACCCGGCCGTCGTCGGCCGGACCATCTACCTGCGCGGCACCCGCGAAATCCTCGCTCTCTCGCTGGAACCGTAGTCGCATTTCGACATACTCAATACACGTTCGATGGGCAGAAAACGGCACTGGTCTGCTTCGTCCAATGCTGACCACCCCTTTTGGATTCTTTCAACGGCAAAAGAAAGACAGCGTGATGAAAACAAACCGCAGGGAGTTCATGACAATCGCGGGGGCGGCAGGGGTCGGAAGGATCGGCATGCAACAAGCTGGCGGCGATGCGCAGGCCGCGGCCGCGACACCCAGCCAGAAAGACATCCGAAAGCTCCCGTTCGTCACCGAGTTGTTTCTCGACAATGAGCGGCTCGAATCCAACCCCGGTGTTTCGCGCAAGCTGCATCAGCCGAAAAAACACCTGCTCAATCCGGTCGTCCGCAGCGAGCGCTGGTGCGAGGGGAACATCATCCAGCCGTACACGACGATGTACGACAAGGAAGACAAGCTCTTCAAAATGTGGGCCCGTTCGGGCAGCGACTGGAACTCGGCTTTTCTCGGCGGGAACGCGGCATACATGCTGTACTTCACGTCGACCGACGGCGTCCGCTGGGACAAGCCCGACCTGGGGGTCGCCGAAATCGGCGGGCGGCGCGAC
Source organism: Planctomycetales bacterium (assembly GCA_020050375.1). Taxonomy (GTDB): domain Bacteria; phylum Planctomycetota; class Planctomycetia; order Planctomycetales; family Planctomycetaceae; genus SIAF01. Next base: position 5,894 of record JAGVKR010000277.1, on the reverse strand, counting down.
CACAACATCGTGTACGTGAGCGATATGGTCCCACAATTTGTGAATAAACTTGGCGGGATGAAGTACGTTGTCCCCACGAAACCGATGGTCCCCCAGGGGAAGAAGGCTTTCTTCTGGTCGGTCGTCAAGAATCCCAAGCCGCGCGACGCCAGTGAAAAATTCGTCGCCCTCGCAATCGTCCAGGATCATCGGCGCGGCGCCCACATCGTGTCGTCCCCCGACGGCATTCACTGGTCGTGTGCCGATGCACCTTTCTAGCAGACCCCCAACGACATCTCGACTTACGGCGACGACTGCCTGATGCACCTGATCTACGATCAGGCGAAGCAGAAATGGGTCATCTATCGGCGGATCATTCCCCAGTTCACCGAACGGATGATCGCCGACAAGAGCGACTGCGATCGCCAGCCAGTCGATCGTTACTACCGCTCGTACGCCTATGCCGAGAGCGACGATCTGCGCGTGTGGGACAAGCATCAATACATCCTGGGGATGGATGCCGACGATCCGGCGGACACCGAGCTGTACCAGTTCGCCTGCCACAAGATCGGGCCGACGTACGTCGGCTTCATGAGCGTCTACTATCTGCGTCACCCGCAGCCGATCGACATCCACCTGGCGACGAGCCGCGACGGCGTGCACTTCTCGCGGGTCAAACGCGGCGAAGCGTTCATCCCCTACGGAGCGCTGGGCTATTACGACTACATGGCGATGTGCTGTTCGCAGCCCGAGCCGGTGATCGTCAACGACACGGTCTATGTCTACTACGCAGCGTGCAACTTCGGGCACACGGTCGACACGGCGACGACCGACCCGGCGACGGTCAAATGCGGCGCCGCGCTGGCGACGTTCAAACGCGATCGGTACGCGTCACTGGAGACGAGCGAATGGGACAACGGCCCCTGCCGGGTCGTGACGAAGCCATTCATCGTCTCGCACCCGAAACTGTTCCTGAACGCGGCGACGTGGCAGAAAGGTTCGATCCGTGTGGAAGCACTGACGCGCGACTGGCAGCCAATCGCCGGTTTCTCAGAGCCCGACGCGCGTGAGGTTCAGGGAGACGCCCTCGACCATCCGGTGAGATGGAAAGACAACGCCGACTTGAGCAAACTCGTCGGGAAGGAGATCCGCCTCAAGTTCTACATGATCCGCTCCCGCCTGCACGCAATGACGCTGAGCCACGAAGACCGCAAGCAGAGCATCGTCGAGCCGGAATATCGGTTCGATCAGTCGGGGGATTCGACGCCGAAGCTGAATTGAGGATGTGATGCGCAGATGACACGATTAAAACTGCTTAATCCACGGCGCCAGCCTTGCTCCGATCGCCTCCACCGGTATGATCCGGCAGACATTTATGATCCGGCCGACATTTCAGGAGGATTGCGAATGCGAAGGGTTGCTCGCGGATTCACATTGATTGAATTGTTGGTCGTCATCGCCATTATCGGGGTCCTCGTCGCCCTGATTCTGCCGGCCGTGCAGCAAGCGCGTGAGGCGGCGCGTCGGACGCAGTGCAAAAACAATCTGAAGCAAATTGGTCTGGCTCTTCAGAATTATCACGGGGATTTCACCCGATTCCCGCCGGGCTATGTCTCGAATTACGATGCAAGCGGAACCGACACCGGAACGGGCTGGGGCTGGGGGGCGATGCTCTTGTCTCAACTGGAACAGGCAAACCTGCAAGACACGATCAATTTCACTCAAGCCATCGAAGCCCCGGTCAACGCGACGCCTCGAATTGCACCGCTGACGGTTTACCTCTGCCCGTCCGACTCGGTCAAGCCAAAATGGCCGGCCGTGATGCGTGATTCGAGCGCCAATCCGACCGCCACGATTTGCGACGTCGCCTCTTCCAACTATATCGCCGTCTTCGGTGTCAGCGAACCGGGGATTGACGGCGAGGGGGTGTTTTTCCGCAACAGCGGCATCGGATTGAAAAACATTCAGGACGGATCGAGTTTGACGCTGCTGGTGGGAGAACGAACGCAGTTCACGTGCGAAGCAACGTGGGTTGGATCGGTGACGGGCGCCAGAATCTACCCCCCTCCCGGTTCACCGGTCATGCCGTTCATACAACATGCGTCCGGCATGACGCTGGGTCATACGATCGAGGGAGGGCCGAATGCCCCGGGAACCGAATGCAACAATTTCTCGAGCCGGCACACCGGCGGAGCGCATTTTGTATTCGGTGATGGCCATGTTCAGTTCATTTCCACAAATATCGACCGCGCAACTTTTCAGGCCCTCTCAACGCGTGCCGGCGGCGAAACGATAGGAGATTTCTAAATGATGCGATGCGTGCCCGCCTGCCTGCTAATCGTTCTTCTCGGATGCAGCGAAGCCCCGAAGGCTGAATTGATGCCCATCGAAAAGGTGCCCGAGAACATCATGACGATTGCCAGGGAAAAGTTGCCCGGCGTCAAGTTCGACCAGGCCGTCAAGGGAAGCGACGGCCGGATTGAGGTCATCGGAAAAGACGGCAAAGGCAAGGTGCGGGAAATCGAAATCTCTCCCAGCGGTGAGATCCTCGAAATCGAATGAGGTGTCGGCGGCCAAGGTGATCCGCGCTGGCCTTGAGAGACCACCAGCAGCGGATCATCGAGCCCGGCCAGGTTGGCGGATGTCCCTCGATCGGGCTTTCGAGTCGAGAGTTGCCTTTTGGGTGGCTTCGCGGCAAGATTCGACGCATGACCACGTCTTCCGTCCTGGAGGCCGATCACACGCCGCCGGCGGCTAACGCTGATCGCGACTCAATGGTATCGCGCCGATCTGCCGTCGTTTCTGCGATTTCCACGGCCGGCATTCTTGTATTGGCCGCAGTGCTGCGGCTTTTGGCCAGCTTCGACGACTTCTGGCTGGACGAAATCTGGAGTTGGGAGATCGTTCAGCAGCAGGTCGTATCGGCAGACGACGTGTTGCTCAAGGTCAAACATGAGAACAACCATTTTCTGAACAGCTGGTGGATCTATCTTGTCGGGCCGGATGCCGATTGGCGCTGGTATCGACTGCCAGCCGTGATTCTGGGGACGTTGACGGTCGTCCTGGCCCGGCTGGCGATGGCGCGGGCCGGCAGCGCGGCGGTTTTGGCCGTGTCCGTTTTGACGGTCCCTTCGTATCTCCTCGTGCATTACTCGTCGGAAGCCCGGGGCTATGCCTATGCGGTGTTCTTCCTGCTGGCGGCGTACCTATTCTTAGAGAAGGCTCTCGCGGACTTCGGGCAGAATAAACTTCCGTCCGACTCCGATGGCGGCTGGCGGCGGCGCGTCACGGAAGTCTTGTTCGGTGCCTGCTCCATCGCCGGCTGTCTCGGGCAGCCGATTTTTCTGATGGCCTACCCCGCACTTGTCGTCTGGGCGATTGCGCGCTTGGTGCGGAAGCCCGCCACGTGGCGGGCGCGGATGGGAATGCTGACTCGCACATTTCTCCTGCCGACCGCCGGGTTGGCGGCGTTGTGGTTCATCAACATTTCGCAGATGGAGAACGGCGAAGGCCCGAGGTTTCACCGCGCGGCGGTGGCCGCATCGACCCTCTCGCTCATGGTCGGCGGACCGGAGGAAGGAACAGGGGCAGTGATTGTGGCGTGCCTCGTGGCGATCGCCGTGATCGTCGAGCTCGTATGTCAAGCGCGCGGCGGGGACGACCGCTGGACCTTTCACCTGGGGATGATTCTCGTGCCGCCTCTCGTCCTGCTGGCGATGAATCGCAGCGAAGTGTATCCCCGGTATTTTCTGTGCACGGTGGCGAGCCTTTACCTCGTGCTGGCAGAACTGGCGGCGAGGGCCCTGTCGCAGGGACGATTGGCCCGAATGACAGGCCTGGCCGTCCTGCTCGCCGTCTGCGTCGGCAACAGTGTCCATTTGGCCGACCTGTTCCGCTTCGGACGCGGACACGCGTTTGAAGTGCTTCGGTTGATCGATTCGCTGACACCCGGGTCGGAAATCGTGATTGCAACCGATCAGTCGTTTCGCCACGGCATGGTCCTTCGGTATTACGAGCGCCTGCTGCCACCGGGTCGGCGCATCGTCCGAGTGGACGATGGACCTTGGCCGGCGGGCGGGCCGGCCTGGCTGCTCAAACACTCACTCAAGCGCCGATTCGTTCCTCCAGCTTCCATCCGCGACAATGCGGGGAACGCTTATCGTTTGACGGGACAGTTCCCATACAGCGGACTCTCGGGCTGGCACACGGCGGTCTACCATAACGAGCGGGCGTCCATCGATTCGTCGACGCGGCCGTGACAGATTGACGACTCCCGGAGCCGGATCCCGGCTCGAGAAGCGGCCAGTTGCGCCAAGTCTCAATTGGCCGCTTTGCCCCCGGCATCCCCACCCCGCGAATGATTTCCCGGCGACGATTCGCTACGATCAAATGGACGATTCTGGTCGCGGACAAAACTGACGCGGGCCTTCCCGCAGGAGATCGACAATGCGGATGATAGCGAGCCTGGCTTTGTGTTTTGCGTTTGCGGCGGCGACTCACGCCGCCAATTGGCCGAACTGGCGCGGGCCCGATTACAACGGCGTCGCCACGGGGACCGGTTTTCCCGAACATTGGAGCAGCACTGAGAACGTCTTATGGAAGTTCGAACTCCCCGGCAAAGGGGCGTCAACCCCCGCCGTCTGGGATGGGCGGATCATTCTGACCAGCGCAATCGAGGGCCAGAACGGCGTCATTTGCCTCGATCGAAACGGCAAGTCGCTCTGGCAGACGAAGGTCGGCACAGAGCGCCCCGGAAAGCACAACAAGGCCACCGGCTGCAATCCGTCGCCCGTGACCGACGGAAAACACATCTATACGTATTTCAAAAGCGGCGAGCTGGCCTGCCTCGATTTTGCCGGAGATATCGTCTGGCAAAAGAACATGCACGACCTCTACGGCGAAGACACGCTGTGGTGGGACCTGGGGACGTCACCGGTGTTGACGAAGGACCATATCGTGGTCGCCGTAATTCACAGCGGGCCGTCGTTCCTCGCGGCGTTCGGGAAAAGCGACGGCAAGCTGGCCTGGAAGCAGGACCGCAGTCTCGATGCGCCTCGCGAAGCCGCCCAGACGTATTCGACGCCGGTCGTGTTTGATGAAGGCGGACGCCAGCATATTGTCGTTCTCGGCGCCGATCACGTGACGGCTTACAACGCCGCCGATGGCAAGGAGCTGTGGCGCGTGGGAGGCCTCAATCCCGGACGAAATGAGTACTTTCGTTCGATCGCCTCGCCGGTGGTGGCCGACGGGATCGTCGTGGCCCCTTACGCGCGCGGCAAATCGCTGACGGCGATCCGCCTCGGAGGCAAGGGAGACGTCACGAAGTCGCACATCGTCTGGTCGAAGGATTCCCTGGGCGCCGATGTTCCGTCCCCTGTCGTTCAGAACGGAAAGACTTACATCTGCGGCGACAAAGGGGGCGTCACCTGTCTCGAAACGCAGACTGGCAAGGTGCTCTGGTCGGGGGAAACGGCGAAAAATCGCCACCAGTTCAGCTCGTCGCCGGTCATCGCCGATGGAAAGATTTACCTGACACGCGAGGACGGGACGACGTTTGTCGTAGCGCAGGGAGATGAGTTCAAAGTGCTGGCGACGAACGAATTGAAAGACGAATTCGTCGTCGCCACGCCGGTCTTCGTCGACGGTCGGATTCTGATCCGCACGATGGAACGGCTGTATTGCGTGGGGAAGTGAGGGAAGGGGAAGGATTCAGGATTCGGCATTCAGGATTCAGGGGAATGCGGGGCTGGCGCCCATGAAAGGTGAATGCGGTCGCTGCGTTAGGCAGACTTTGGCGGTCGAATCAACAGGCACTCGGCTGCGCCTCGCGGCTAAACGGGATTTCGTCCCCTGAATCCTGAATGCCGAATCCTGAATCCTCTTCCTCAATACGCCCGACGCTGGCGCGACGAGGG
>JAGVKR010000829.1 GCA_020050375.1 Planctomycetales bacterium | reverse complement strand
TCCGAACAGCAGCTCGAGCAGGCGGGGATCGACGAGATCGAGCATGATCCATAAATGGCCTCCCCCGCGAACCCAGCGGCGGATCGCCGCCAGGCCGGCGCCGTCGTCAATGATCTCGTCATCGGCGATGACGAGTTGATCCAAGGCGTCCAGGCTTTCTTCGCCGGGAGCGAGGATCCGGTGCGACAGGCGGGACATCCGCCGCGGAAATCTCCAGTGCACGCGGGCGATCGTGAGCAGATCGAAGGCCGCCATTGATTCGGGCGTGCTGATCGGGGCGTCGATCATTCCGGTCATTGGCCCGGCCCCTTTGGCCTGCAACGACGCCTCGAGCTGGAGTTGCCCCGACTCGCTGCGGATCAGCACTTCGCGCTCCTGGCTGACTTCCATCACCAGCGTGCGGATCGGAACGGGATGGTCGCTTTCGTGAGCCGCAGCCGGCAACCGGATCGGGTGCCAGGTCTTCAATTGCGATTTGGCCGGGACATGCACGCGCCGACCGTACTGCAGCGTCGGGTCGCTCTGGAAGTCGGTGAGCGTCAGCAGGTCGACCGCTCGATCTTTCCGGTTGACCAGGTTCACGTGCAGGACGCCCCATCGGCCGGGGGCATAGGCGTACACGCCCCGCGGGCCGATGATCGGCACGGAATAGCTGATGGAGTCGTTCGGCTCTTCGGCGGGCGCTCGTTCCGGCAGGAACAGGCACAGGCCGACTGCGACGACGAAAATTTCGCTGTATACAAACCGAAAACGAGAACGCCCCCAGCCGCGCAACATGACGTGGACAGACCTTGTTCAAGAGTCGAGAGACGATTTGCCGAGCCACGGCAAACGGAAAATGGATTATAACTCCGGCTCGGCGAATCGCCTATCGACCGCCGCGGAAAACGAGGGGAGGAGGGGAGGGTGAGGGTCGCGGTTACCGGAACGGCGGCCTGCGCCCACCCGGAACCGAAAGTCATTGCCGGCCACCGGGCTGCCTTCGATCCCGCGTGCCGGCGCCCGATGGCACGCGCAACGCTTCTTCCTGGATGCGAAGGATCCAATCGGATTCCAATCCAGTTACCGCTGCGATCGATTCTGAAGCAACATCCATTCGTACAAGTCCGGCAGTGCGTAGGCACGAGCGGCAGCGTCGTCGTGGTCAGCGCCCGAAAACTCCTGGTACATCGGGTGGCCGCCCGCCTTCTCGATCGCCAGAACCATGTCCCGCGATTGCTGGACCTGGATCATCTTGTCGGCGTCTCCGTGAAAACACCAGCAGGGGATCTCCATCAATCGGGCCGCCGCAGTCGTGTCCCCTCCGTGGCTGACCGGCACAATCGCCGCCCAGCGGTCCGGTTCAGCGGCTGCCAGACTCCAGGTGCCCTGGGCCCCCATCGAATGCCCTGTGAGCGAAATGCGATCGGGGTCAATGCGATAGTCGGCATGAACCTGGACGAGGATCGCGAGCGCCCGTTTGCCCCCCGGCGATTCGGCCATCCAACTTTCGCCTTCGCGCGCCTGGGGAAAAATCGCAATGAAAGGAAATGTCTCCCGACTCGCGCGGATGGCCCTGGCGAGACCGTGCCTGAGCGGCAGTTGGCCGTCCGTGCCACGGGAGCCAGACCCATGCAGGTAGACGATCGCCGGAAACGCTTTGGTTCCGTCATAGCTTTTCGGGACAAATACAACGTACTTCGACTGAGAACCGTCCGCGGACTGGCAGACCTTTTCCACGAATTCGGAATTCGGGTGGGATTCCACGGTCCCCTCCGAATCAGCGCCGGCCGTCGGCGCTGCCGCCAATCGGAACGAATCGACAACTGATTTCATCGCATCGAGGGGCACGTCTCGCTCCGCCGAGTCGACCAGAACGCGAGCCACGTGCGTCATGTCCTCGACGGAAGGACTGCCAATCCACCGTTTGCGAATGATGCCATGATGGTCCGTCAGATAAAGGCACGGATATCCAAACGGTTTCCACTCGTCCGTGATGGACGGGTGCCCGTCCACTCGGTTGCGGAAGGAACGCCACGACTGCCCGGTGCGGAGAGCGGCGGCGCGGGCTCGCGCAATGTCGGTGTCGCAATTGACGCCGACGATCTCGAACGGCCGCCCCTGAAAGGTCTCGGCCAGCTTGACTTCATGGGGAATCAGTTTCATGCAGGGGTAACACCATGTCGCCCAGAAATTGATGAGCACGACCCGGCCGCGAAAATCGCCAAGCTTCATCGGCTTGTCATCCAGATCGAGGCCGACAATCTCCGGCGCCGCCTTGCCTGTGCCTCGGTTCCGAAGCTCGACGAGCCGATCCTGCGCCTCTCTAACATACATCTGTTCGATCCCCTGCGCCGCAAAGCGAAATGTGCCGTCGAACTCGGCGAGGAACTGTTTGAACAATTCCTCGGCTTCACTCTGTCGTTCTTCCGCGTCGGCCGCGACGACGTTCGCCAGCGCGAACTGAGCCGTACACCGGATCAGCCGATCCGGATTCGACTGCACGATCGCCCGAAGGTGCCGTTCGTAGGGCACAGCCCATGCGGGGCCGTCTCGCAGACTTTCGCAAAAGTGGCAGATGTCCGGGCTGGAAGGATATTTGTCCGCGATCAGGTCAGCGGCTTCCCGGTAGACGGCAGGTGGAGTGCCGTCGGAATCCGGCTGAGTCATGACCGAGACAGCGGCGAGAAATCGAGCGGCTTTGGGGTGGTCGGGATTCTGCCGGGCGCGCGCCAGACACAACGGCGCCAGATTTCTCAGCGGCCGCCAATTCCCCATGACACCTCGACGGAACGCCTCGGCGACGAGGCTCATCTCGGCCGATTCGAGCTGTGCCGCGAGCAGCTCGTGGGCTTGCTTCCCGACCGCCGTGTTGGAAGCGTTGGTCGCCACAAACAGCAGTGCCGAAAGGCCCCCCTCCGTACCCGGGTAATTTTGCGCGACGTCGAGACACCGCTGCGCGTGTCGATTCGTTTCCGCCTCCGAGAGCTTTCCTGCGGCACTCCATTTCTGGCTGGCCGCATAGAATTCCCGGATGTCCGGCGGCCGACGGAACATCAGGAAGGCCACCACGATCGCGCCGATCAATCCGATCAGCCCCGCGGCCATCCAGCCGCGTTTTCGCCGAGAAACCATGTTGTCGCACCTGAAGAAGAGTTCGTGCCAACGGATCCGCGTGAACCGGATTGTACTGTCATTCGCCGCCATCGTGAAAATCTTGACGACGCCGGACAGTCAAACCCTCGATCCCAAACTCCCGTTTGGGATCGCTCGCATCCGAATTTTTCCAGCCAAGTGCACGGATCTGGAAATGACGGTTTGTCTTGAGCTAGGCCGTTGATTGCGGAACCGGGATAATGGAAGGGAAAAGCTGAGCGCTGGGGCTCCTTAAGAGGCATTGTTCAGCGCTCGGCTACGCCTCGCGGATAAACGAGGGCTGGCAAAGCATGATCTCGCGTGACCAAATTATCAGCCCTATGATTATCAGCGTGACCCCCTTTGGGAATGGGCTGCAACCGACTGCGACGATAGGTGTTCCGTCGCGAGAACGTCGATTGAAGAGCCGAACTTTTCCAGTTTCGCGCTGCCGACGCCGGACGTGCCTCGTAAACCAATCCGCCGCTGCGACTTGCACGCGAGATTCCCGATCGAGTGCCTGTTCGCAGGGCCCACCTCGACGAGCATTCAAGCCACCTGATGGAGAGTTTTTGGATAGGAATCGAGCTCTGATAAGGGCCCCTTTCGTCCTCTGCCCAGGCCTGACTGGTGTTCCAGCAGCGGCGACAATGACAGGCACTTGGCGATCGACTACTCTGTGGTCCTCCAATTCCCGCTCACTCCTTTGAACGCTGAAGCCTCACCCATGCGCACGACCTGGACGTTCCATTCCGCCGGCCAATTGATTTTCGGACGCGACGCCGTCACGAAGCTGGGGGAAGTCATTTCGCGACTTCATGCCGCGCGCGTCTATCTGGTCACCGACGCGCCGCTCGTCCGGGCCGGGGTCGTCGATCGGGTGCGGAAAGCGCTTGTCGAAGCGGGGGCGGACGTGGAAGTCTTCGACGGCGGGCTCCCCGAGCCGCCAATCTCGCTGGCCGTGAGCTGCGCCGAAGCGGCCGGTCGCTGGAAAGCGCAAGCGGTGCTCGGTCTCGGCGGCGGAAGCAATATGGACCTGGCGAAAATCGTCGCCACGCTGCTCGCGCATGGGAAGTCGCCGCATGATTACGTCGGCGACGACAAGATCCCCGGTCCGATCCTTCCCTTGATCTGCGTTCCCACGACCGCCGGCACCGGTTCCGAAGTTTCGGGAGCGACCGTGCTCACCGACACCGACAAGAAAATGAAAGTCGGCGTCCTCAGCAACTACCTGCGTCCCCGTGTGGCCCTCGTCGATCCGCTGCTCACGATGAGCTGCCCGCGCAAGGTGACCGCTGACAGCGGCATTGATGCGCTCACGCACGCCATCGAAGCCTACACCGCCGTCGACAACGAAGAGTTCCCGCTCCCCGACGGCGAGCGGACGATCTACCAGGGTCGGCACCCGCTGGGGGATGTCCTCGCCGAGAAAGCGATCCAACTGATCGGCGCGAACCTGCGAAATGCGGTCGATCACGGCAACGACGAGGCGGCCCGCGAGGCAATGTCTTTGGGAGCCACTCTCGCCGGCCTGGCATTTTCCAATGTCGGTGTGGCGGCGGTCCATGCCCTTGAATACCCGATCGGTGGCGCGACGCACTGCTCGCACGGCGCCGGAAACGGGCTGCTGTTGCCATTCGTGATGCGCTACAACCTGCCGGCCCGCGT
>JAGVKR010000568.1 GCA_020050375.1 Planctomycetales bacterium | reverse complement strand
TTCCCGCCATGAGACACCTCCCTTCCATGGATCACGGCGGGTCGTCTTCTATCAGAATTGTCCATTTGCGGAAATAAAACTTTTACGGTTTCTTAGTGCGCCCGGCGCCGATCCCGTCGTGGACTTCCAATCACGTCGTAGTCGAGCTTTCCAGGCTTTCCCACCGCTCATAAGCCGTCTGTAACTCCTGCTGCAGCGATTCGACGCGACCGGTCACTTTGGCGATCTCGGGGCCGGGTTGCTGATAGAAGGCGGGGTCGGCAAGCCGCTCGTGCAATTCGGCCTGTTCGGCTTCGAGCGATTCGATAAGCTGCGGCAAGCTCTCGAGCTCGCGCTGCTCTTTGTAGCTCAATCGCCGCGGACGTTCACGTTGCGGACGCGACGCCGTTTCGGATTTCGTTTCGACTGCGGCCGGCGCTGCGACAATCTGTCGCGTGCGGGCCCAGTCGTCGTATCCGCCGGCGAACTCTTTCACCATCCCATCGGGCTCGAACACCAGCGTGCTGGTCACGACGTTGTTGAGAAACGCGCGGTCGTGGCTCACGAGCAAGACCGTGCCCGAGTAGTCGACCAGCAGCTCTTCGAGCAATTCGAGCGTCTCGGCATCGAGGTCATTCGTCGGCTCGTCGAGAACGAGCAGGTTCGCCGGGCGCGTGAACATCCTGGCGAGGAGCAGCCGGTTCCGCTCGCCCCCCGAAAGGTATCGCACCAGACTGCGGGCCCGCTCTCCCGAGAACAGAAAATCATTGAGGTAACCGACGACATGCCGGGTCTGGCCGTTGACCACCACTCGATCGTTTCCTTCCGCGACGCTGTCGGCGGCTGATTTTTCTTCGTCGAGTTGGGCCCGGAGCTGATCGAAATAAGCGATCTGCAAATTCGTCCCCATGCGGACCGTGCCGCTCTCGGGAGCCAGCTCACCCAGCAGAATTCGCAGAAGAGTCGTCTTGCCTGCGCCGTTGGGCCCGAGGATGCCGATCTTGTCGCCGCGGTAGATCGTCGTCGAGACATCTCGCAGAATCGGCCGTTCGCCGAAGTTATGACTGATGTTCTGAACGTCGATCACGAGGTTGCCCGAGCGTTCGGAATCCTGCGTCAGCAGACGGACGTTTCCCGTCTGCGTGCGGCGGTTGCGGCGCTCTTCGCGCATCTTCTCGAGCGCGCGAACGCGGCCCATATTCCGGGTGCGCCGGGCTTCGATCCCCTTGCGAATCCAGACCTCTTCTTCGGCGAGCTTCTTGTCGAACAGCGATTCCTGCCGGGATTCGGCTTCGAGCATCGCCTCTTTTCGGGCGAGAAACGTCGGGTAGTCGCAGGTCCAGTCGAACAGGCGCGCGCGCTCGACCTCGACAATCCGCGTCGCCAGGCGTTTCAAAAACTCGCGATCGTGCGTGATGAAAACGAGTGTCCGCGCCTCGCGCAACAGGAAATCCTCCAGCCAGTCGATCGACTCGATGTCGAGATGGTTCGTCGGCTCATCGAGAAGCAGCAGCTCCGGATCGGAAACGAGCGCCCGGGCGAGCAGCACCCGCCGCTTCATGCCCGACGAAAGCGACTCGAATCGCGCTCCGGCATCGAGGCTCATGCGCTCGATCACTCCCTCGATCTGTCGCTGGAGCTTCCACCCGGATTCGGTGTCGACAGCGTGCTGCAATCGATCGCGCTCCGCCGGCGCCGTCGATCCAGGGGTCGCCTGCTCGCGAACGGTCAGGGCATGGAGCTGCGCAACGAACATTCCCTGTTCACCCAGGCCGCCGGCGACTTCATCGTAGACGGTATGCTCTTCGCCACGCGGCACCTCCTGGGCGAGTCGAGCGATCCGCAGGCCAGGTGCTCGTTCGACTTCGCCGTTGTCAGGACGCAACTCTCCATCGATGAGCTTCATCAATGTCGACTTGCCCGCGCCGTTTCTGCCAAGGAGACCGATCCGCTCACCCGGCTCGATCTGCAGGTCGATCCCTTCGACGATATTCGCCCCCCCGTAGCTAAAACTGACCTCCCGCAACCGCAAACAAGCCATTTCCACCTCGGACCTCGGATCGTCAAGCCGCCGCCCTCTGCCAGCATGCCATGTCGTAAGGCTGCACCATGTCTTCATGGGCCAGGCAGACCGCTTCATCGGATCTGAAGAAATTGGCGAGATATCGTTCCGTGGCGTGGGGAAAAATCTCGATCTGGTCCCAATCGGGTCTCGAGAATAGAGCATCGTGCCGGACCCACCAGAACGTGCCGGCAAAGTGCCAGCCATGCCACGGATTGTTTCCGTCGGAAGCCAGTTGCGGTTGGTTCCCCAACCGGAAGGCTTCCGGGTATCCATACGATTTCGCAATTCCAACGCAGGGCCACCGGGGCAACAATTGTCGAACCTCGTCAATCCGATCGAGGTTGTGCTGATACATCTCCAATGTCCATCGCTGAATGACGTCCAACTGCGATTTCGGTCGCGTGACCCCCTTCGCATGTGCGTAGAAAACGGCCTCGGACGGATTCGTGGACGCTAACATCCGCATGGCCGGCAGAAAATGCTGCGCTTCACCGCAGGTCGGGTCGTTGGGCGCAAATCGGAACTCGATATCATGCCCGGACAACGCCTCAACCACTGCTTCGGGTGGATCGACGCGCATTTTATCAGCGAACGACCCGTGCTCGGCTGTCGCCACAGTTACGATCTTTCGGCCATTGAACACATGGATTCGCTTGAGCAGTTCAGCAACATTCCACTGCCACATGTTGTCCGGATGTTTCAGCGGGTAGATGAAATAAACCAGGTTCATACGCGTGATGGGGGCTACTGCGCGCGGCGGCCAGGCGCCGATCGGGCAGGCCCCCTCGTTCTGCACCAATGAACTGACGAACGCCGGCGGGGATGCTCGCCAGACGCCCGACTTCATCAGCGCACAGGTCGAATCTTCGAAGTGCAGGCAGCGCTGGCAATATTGCCCGAGCAGATGCTCGGTTTCAGTCAGACTTCGGCACGCACGGCGGCCGTTTCTGACCTGCTTCGAGGCCGTAAACGACACTATCGATCGAATCAGATTGTCCTGCGGCGTGGCCACATTGCCCTTGCGCCCGCCGGAGTCGATTCCGAGCCGGCGTCTGAGAACCCGCAAAAGCTTGCGGGTCGATTTAACCGCCAGCGCCAGGAATCCTTCGCCCACCAGAATCTCTCGCGACCGGTGGAACAGTCGCTTGATGCGTGGCAACCAGCCCACGCATGGCTGGACGAAATCAACGGCAGGTCGCTCTGCAACCGAATTCGCGTCACTCGAAATAGGTGTGAGCGACTCCCGGTCGCCATGCGCGGAATGGATCCGGTGTTCCTTGTCGTGCGAGACCACTGACCGCGGCTGTTCGTCGCGTGGCCCTCCAGCCCCGGCCGTCGTATTCAGGCGAACATTGGCTGCCGGGGTGTGCAATCGCCGTTTCGATTGTTGCAGCGGGTGATACATGCGTTTGCCTTCCTGGCAATCTTTCAAGAATCTGCGGCGAAAAATCGCTCCATTCGGAGATCGACAGATTGCCGATTTTGGAATGAGAGGGCGAATCAAGCCGCCCGGCGTCCCGCACGATGTTCTGTGAAACGGTCCGCCAGCCGCTGCACAACCGGTTCGAAGCTCGTGGCCCAGTCGCGAGAAATATGATCTGCGGCTCGATTCGCAGCCCGCGCCTCGTCATCGTGTGCAAGCTTCGCCAGTCGCTCCAGGCCTTCCAGCAGACTCGCCATCGCGGGCTTTGCCGTCAGAATATTCGACGAGTATCGTGACAAGTCGGCCTTTCCCGGATGTTCGTTGGTCAGCACGGCGGCGCCCGAAGCTGCGAGATCCAGGGGAGGGTATGATGGATGCGGGGTGTACATCAGCGTTAAGCCGGCATCCATCGAGCGAACGAGCGACTGATAGTCGGTCCAGGCCAGACACTGGCTGACAATGGGCTGCGCGCCGCAGGGAAGCGAAACCGGGAGTATCCCCATCCCAACCCAGTGAAACTCCCAATCCTCGGCGGGGAGAATGCCTTTCTCGATCGCGGCGGCGAGCGCCTCGATGCCACGCCAGAAGAGATTCCGCGGGACTCCCGGCCGGGCGTAGAAAAAGAAACGGCGTTTTGCTCCCGCGGCACGCGGCGTTCGCGGGCGATCTGTTCCGGGAAATGCCGGCTCGAACCACAATCCGTCCTGCTGCAGATTCGTCAAGGGCTCCGGCCCGTGGATCAGGTGACGATACAATTGCTCGGTATTGACGACGACGGGAAATCCCCCTTCCTCCAATGTCTCAGCGCAGAGCAACCGATCGTCGCTGTAATTGTAAAACAACCGCTCATCTTCCTGGACAATGCTAACCAGTTGCGAGCGCGGAATCGTTTGCAGCAGGCTGCGGGTGCTCCACCAGGCAGTCGACAGAAAGATGTCGCTGGGTGCGATCGGCACTTCACGTCCCCCTTCTGAAGGCGCGAAGGCCGATTCGCATTCTCCTTCGAGCACGATGCCGTTCGCCTTCAGAACATCCCTCAGGGGATCGGTATTCGGGGGCTCTGATCGGGTGATCAACCGCAGGCCTGCGCCCAGTCGATTGGCGAGCAGTGCACCGAGCACCAACGACGTCCCGACCCCACCAAACATGCTGCCATGACCAACGCTGCAAGTGACGATCGACACCCGAGGTGTCGCCTTCGGGATGCGGATCGAGCGCATCGGTCGATGGGCCGGCCAGCGTTCGTCGAGCAGATTGATGACGTCAGCCAAACTTGTCTGCGCGGGGACCAGTTGAGGCAGATACTGCTCCAGCACGGTTCGCCGATCAAGCAACTTCCGCCGAATGGCGCTTCGCACACGTTGGAAGCCGGCCGAAAGACCGTCATCACAAAGGATCTGCACCGCTCGGCCGGCGAGGAACGCACAGCGTCCGACCTTGGCGCGCAAACGCCTGATGTTCCACGCCAAACGTTCCCTGGTGATCATTGAAAGCGCCCCCTGACTGATGTGCTCCTTCATCCGCATCCCGTGAAAGAATCTGCATTCCGTTCGGAAAACATGCGAGATTCAGCCAATCTCGCACAGCAATTGCTGCCGAGCCGGACTCTCTAACGGGTTCTTCAGCAGACGTCAAGATGGATGCGTTTCCAACGCACGGGTGGCCATCGTTTTCCTGCGACGACGCGGCTACGACTCCTTACCACGTCCGGCCTCATCCTTGGCCGGTCACATTCCGTCGTGCCGTCTGAAGACGAGCCCCGATGGGCTAGACGCGCGCTGATTCTGGTGATGGGCCCCCGGTCTTCGACGCTTGAATTTGTGGCAGGCGATCACGGCATGTCATCGCATTTGACGCAGGTCCGGTTCGATTCCGTCAGGGTTCTTCAAACGACGCGCTCTCGTACCACGATACGCAACGGATTTATTGCGTACCATTCCATGCATTCACCCCATGTTAACATTGCATCAAATTGCGATTGCGAATCGTAAGATGAATGATGAGCTTGCATTATGTTGCTCCGTCACGTGCATGATTCGGATCTGTTGCAGGCCGGCGATTTACCAATTCGACTCCACTATTTTCTCGGATCACGAGCAAGCCGAACAGGCCGACCCGCGTATTTTTCCAGATCGGCGCAAGGTCGCGAAAATGAAGCGGGGGGTGTCATGCGATCATCTCGTGCGCCAGATCCGCCTGCTGCAATTCCGGAACGGCACAAGCCGTACACCGATGCGCCGCAAGGCACGGGGCACTCGCGTCACTTCGTCGGTGTCCGATCTTCGACGAGCTCCCTGAACAGCTCACGGAGCTTTCCTTTCGCGGCGCCCAGCAGCCGACTGCCGCGCTTCGTTATCCGATAGTTCCTGCGGCGCTTTCCGGCAACGATGGTGTCCCGGCGGGAGAGGCAGCCGGCCTCTTCGAGATCGTGGAGCATGGGATAGATCGTGCCGGGCCCCACCTTGTACCCATGCCGTCGCAGCTCTTCCATGATCTCGACGCCACAGATCGGCTCGAGTTCGGCGTGATACAGAATGTGCAGGCGAATGAATCCGGACAGCACCTGGCGCAACATGATGGCGACTATAATATCGCAGCCCGATATTGATAAGCAAGTATGCGATGCTACAATGGCGCCCACGCTTATTCCGCCGTCAGCTCTTGTTTCAGTCATTGCCGTGAGAATGATCCGGGTTCCGCCACGACTTTGCCGGATTGGGCGAGGACGCAGGCGGACTGATGCCCCCGGCAAGTCAATTTGCAGAAGGAGTTCGCCAACGTGAAGGCCTTTGGATGTCTGCTCATGCTGGTTGTGCCACTCGTTGCCCAAGCCGGGCCGCCCGTACCGGCCGAGTTGCTCCCCGAGCTGAGGAAGGGGGGATACATCCTCTTTATGCGCCACCCGAAAACAAACGCCGATCAGGCCGACACCGATCCGTTGAATCTCGAAAACGTCAAGGCACAGCGACAGCTCACCGACGAGGGACGCGAGCAGGCTCGCGGAGTGGGGGCCGCCTTTCGGACGCTGAATATTCCCGTCGAGAACATCACGTCAAGCAAGTTCTATCGGGCCCAGGAAGCGTCGAAACTGCTCGATCTGGGGCCGGTCACGACGTCGGTCGACGTCACCGAAGGGGGGCAAGTCGTTTCGCCCCGCGAGAATCAGCGACGGGCGAAAGCCCTGCAGCAACTCTTGTCGGAAGCCCCGGCGAAAGGCAAGAATCGGATCATCGTCTCGCATCGTCCGAATCTGCAGGACGCCGCAGGGAAGGACCTGGGCGATCTCGGTGAAGGAGAAATCGTCGTGTTCCAGCCTCTGGGAGAAGGGAAGTTCAAAGTTGTGGCGCGTGTCGCACCGCCGGAGGTGTGGAGTCAGTGGGCGAAATGAGGCAGCCTCGGCAGGTTCGCCAGCCCGCATCCCACAGGCACAGCATGACCTGCGACGACTGAGACAGGCCGGTCCGTCCGTACACTATATCTCTTGATGATCGCTCGGCGGCCGGAAGTCGCCGCCTCGATGCTTCCCCGGTTGCCGAAGGGATTCTTATGAACCCGATCGTCTTCGCGATGCGGCGGCCGATCACGGTGATCGTGGCGATCGTCTCGGTCGCGCTCGCCTGCTTTCTGGCCATTCGTCCCAAAGGGGTTGACGAATACCTGCGTCAGCACGGCGTCGAGCTCCCGATCCGCCGGATGCCGATCGATATTTTTCCTGCCCTCGATCTGCCGGTGATCTATGTCTGCCAGCCGTACGGCGGAATGGACCCGGCCCAGATGGAAGGGCTGTTGACCAACTACTACGAGTATCACTTCCTGTACATCAACGGGATCCACCACGTCGAGAGCCGGAACGTGCAGGGGTCGGCGCTGATGAAGCTGGCGTTCCACCCCGGAACAAACATGGCGCAGGCGATGGCCGAGACGATCAACTACGTCAATCGCTCGCGGGCCTTCATGCCGGCGGGGACGGTCTCGCCGTTCGTGATGCGGTTCGACACGGGGAGCGTGCCGGTGGGCTACCTCGTGCTGTCGAGCGCGACGCGAACGATCGCTGAGATTCAGGATCAGGCGTTGTTCAAAGTGCGGCCGATGTTCGCCGCGCTGCCGGGGGTCTCGGCGCCGCCCCCCTTCGGCGGAAGCGCGCGGAGCATCGTGATTCGCTGCGATCCGCAGCGGTTGCGGGCCTACGACATGTCTCCGGACGAAGTCGTCAGTGCGCTGAGCCTGGGAAACACCGTCAGCCCGTCCGGAAACCTGCGTGTCGGCGACAACTATCCGATCGTTCCGACGAACGCGATGGTCAAAGATATCCGCGATCTGGGGAGCATTCCGATCCGGACGGGCGTCACCCCGACGGTCTATCTGCGCGACATCGGCTCGATCGAAGACGCCGCCGACATCTCGACCGGGTACGCGCTGGTCAACGGCCGGCGGGCGGTGTACATCCTGGCGACGAAACGGGCGGACGCGTCGACGATGAGCGTGATCGACGAGATCAAGACGGCGCTGCCGAAGATGCAG
>JAGVKR010000687.1 GCA_020050375.1 Planctomycetales bacterium | reverse complement strand
CACGTCGTGTTCGCTGTGGAAACGAGTCGGGCGCCTGGTCTCGGGCAAGCGCTCCGGGCAAAGAGAACTGCGCTTGTCGGTTTCCAGAGTATCGCCGCGGAATCGCTGTCGCAACGATCGTCGCACGGGTCGCGGGCAATCGACGAGGACTCAAAACGAAAACGGCTCGATTCACAAAGGAATCGAGCCGGTTAGGATCAAAGTGATCAGAGACTCAGCAGGAAAGACGCGCGGGCGTTACCAGTTGCAACCGCGTCCGCCGTAGCTGCTGTATCCACCGTAGCTGCTGCCGTATCCGCCATAGCTGCCGTAGTTGTTGCCATACGCGCCGTAGTTGCTGCCGTATCCATTGGGACGAGGCGAGGCGTGGCTCATCGGCATTTGGTTGTTGCGATAGCCGCCCCAGTAGTTCCGGGAGTTGTAGCGGCTCGCGCCCCCGTTCCAGCCGTAGGAGTTGTATCCGCCGCGGGCCGGTCCGTAGCCGGCATCCGCTGCTCCCGTAAGACCAGACACCGAAAGCCCCGCCACCACCGCCGCCAGAATCAGGAACCGTTTCATGACGCACACTCCTTGCATGATGTTGTGATTGTTTCCGTTGTCGGAGCTTCGTGCCCGACGGAACAAAGACAATTGCAAGGGGTGTGCCAAATCCGATTCGCTCGTTTCGATTGTCTTCAATTGACCGCGCCATAACGCTTTGCGCACGTCGCCCGGTTTTTGCTCGCAAGAATCGTTGGACTGGCTTCCGAGTCAAACTCGCGACACCTGCCGTCGATGTGACTTCCGGGAGAAGCGGGAGCGGTCAAAGGTGCTTCTTGACCCATTCGATGGCGTGGGGGACGTAATCTGGCGGGAGTTTATGGCCTGCATCGAACAGAACCTGGTCCTTCGTCCTGCTCTCGATCATCGTTTGCAGCTTGAGGGCGTACTCGAGCGAGCACAGTTCGTCGCTGCGGCCGATGATCGTCAGGAACGGGCGATCGCCGATCCCGTGAATGAAGTTCTGCGGAGCAATGGGAGACCATTTCGACTTGTCGGCCGGCGCCGCGACGGCGACCGACGCTTTGATCCGCGGCTCGACGCCGGTGAGCAGAAAGGTCTGTGCGCCCCCCATGCTATAGCCGATCGCACCGATGCGCGCCTTGTCGATCTCCGAGCGCGTTTCGAGATAATCGATCGCGCGGCGGTAATCGCGCGTAGTCTGAAAGTAGATTTCCTGCTGGGAGAAGTATCCCTTTCGCTGATTCCCTCCGGTCTCCTTGTCGACGTAGTGATTGACCGGTGCGAAATCGTTCTGCGCGATGCGGTCGCCGTGGCACTGGGCGTCGAGGGCCAGCACGGCGAAGCCGGCTTCGAGGAGCGCCTTGCGGACAATCCCGCCGCTGATGTAGTTGACGTCCTGCCACCAGTTTTCTTTCGAGCCCGACCAGCCGTGCAGGAGGAGCACGCAGGGAAACGGGCCTGTGCCGCTCGGGGGGAACTGCAGGTACGCCGGCACGAGAAATCCCTGTGCACCGCGGAAGACGATCTTCTCGCGGAGGACGTCTTCCTTCTTCACCTTCTCGACGATGCGGGCTTCGAGCGGAATCGTGCGATCGTAATCGTAGAACTGAGTGACGGCACGGCACGCCTCTTCGCCGAGTTGCTCGATCGGCGGGGCGTCGGCGGGGGGCGCCGGCACCGAATTTTTCGCTGGCTCAACGGCGCGGGCCACAACAGCCGGAGCGAGCAACGCGAACAGCACGTATGCAGAGAGACGAGAAGGGAAAGTCATCGGCAACCTCGGAGCAGGGGGTGTCGGGCAGAGACGGCGGATCAAAAGCGAATGGGAGGTTATACCGCGTGCGACCAATGATTTCGTTTAACCCGGAGTCAACGGCGACGCGCCGTTCGAGGCATAGAAGCCGTCGCCGTTGGCTCCGGGTTAAACAACGCAATCCGCGCCGCGTGTGGCAAACGTCCCAGCGAGCGGATCGTGTTTCGGGTTGCGAGGTGCTTTGCACATCGTCTCGCAGCCTCGGAATGCTGCCAACGTAGGTCGGCATTTTCTCCTCTGAGCGCTTACCAAGGGTTCATGGGAGCACTGCCCCAATGGTCCTGCATCTTCATCAACCTGCTGTATTCGCGCCTGTCACCGGCAAATGCGCTGGCCGCGCCTTGGTGAACTGCTCCAGTGCCTCGCCCAACACCCGGGCGGCCTTCGCAGCTTCGCCTGTTCGCGACTCGGCATTCAGCGGCGATTTCTCGCCCGCGTCCTTCCCCAGATCGTAGAGCTCGCCCGTGCGATAGAGCTTGTACCGCTTGTTGAAAGTGAATTCGCGGACGGGCTCGCCGCGCGGAGAATACCAGGAATAGATCCATTCCCGCGGCCGACCTGTTTCGCCGCGGACCTGCGGCAAGAAGCTGCGGCCGTCGATCTTCAGATTCGCCGGCAGGGAGATTCCTGCAGCGTGGCAAATCGTCGGGAGAAAATCGGTGCTGTCGACGAGATCAGGGCAGACTTTTCCCGTCGCGGCCTGTCCCGGCCAGCTCACGATCAGAGGGACGTGCATTCCGGCGGCGGTGGTGGTCCCCTTGCCGCCGATCACTTCGCGGTTCCCCATCATGGAGGGGGTGCCGAGCTTAGTTCCATTGTCGCCGACGAAGATCACGAGCGTTTTCTCGCGGAGCCCCTCTTCCTCAAGCCGCGCGACGAGCCGGCCGACGAGCTTGTCCATGTACTCGACCATGTGTCCAAAATGCTCTGGCCGCACGTTGACCTTTTCGTCATTCGCCCGTGGATCCCAGCCGGGGCTGTCGGGGGTCGGCTGATAGGGGTAGTGTGTGAGCGTCATTGGGTAGTAAAGGAAGAACGGCTTCGCCTTGTGGCGGGTGATGAAGTCGCAGGCATAGTCGTTGAGGAGGTCGGGGCCGTACTCGCCGTTCGTGTAGTCCTTCTCGACGCCGTTCAACTCGAGCCCGGGGTTTGCGTAGCGCGGCCGGAGCCGCATGTGCTGCCAGAGATACGATTCGTCGAAGCCGAATTTCTTCGGAAGATCAAGGACGCCGCGCCCCAGTTGCCACTTGCCGACGACGGCGGTCGCGTAACCGGCGTCGCGAAAGAGGTTGCCGAACGTGACGAGGTTCGGATCCATCTGGCCGAACGTGATGTAGTTCCGCACGTTGTAGGCCCCGGTCATCAACTGGACGCGGGTCGGCGTGCAAAGCGGCTGCACAAAGCACCGCTCGAACCGCACCCCCTGCGCCGCCAGCCGATCGAGCGCCGGCGTTTTGTACGAGGTGCCGCCGTTGGCTCCGATCGTCTCGTACCCGAGATCGTCGGCCATGATGAGGACGACATTGGGGCGCCCCATCTCGGCGGCCGGCAGCTTTTGCGGCGCGAGTGCCAGGAGCAGAGACAGCAGCGCGAGTGTTTTGTTGAATCGTGATTTCATGGACGGGAACACCTGGAAGAATCCTCTTGCGCACGAGATCCGTAGGGTTGGCTTCAGCCGACACGAGTCGATATTTCGTGTGGACTGAAGTCCACACTACGGAATTTCATGCAGTCTCAGTCTACGGCGAATGGCGGACGATTTCCAATGGCGGCCGCTTCGTGAACGGGGCCGAAATCGGGTCTCCATTCATTGTGGGGAAGCAGACCAACAATCCACGGCGCGGGGCGACGGGGCCACGCTCGCGGATTGTGTCGGCCGATCGCCGATTCGGATCGATTCCGCGGATTGCATTTCACGCGGCCGATGGATTTGCCGCTTTGACCCCGGCACCCGCCAGTCGTCTCTGGCAAAGTGTGTCGTGCGCTCGCCGACCCGCCTCTCCGCTCCGTCGCCGCTTGCCCGGTGCGACGCTTCGGCTAAGATGCCCGTTGCCATCTGCTTTTCAATGAGGCTGCGGGGTGCAACAGCGCCGTCGCAGCCTCGAACTTCGTCGACAATCTGCCGCCGATCTCATGAAACCTGTTCCCGTCGACTTGAGCCGCCTGAAAGTCTTTCCACTCGCTCAGCGCAAGAGCCTGACGCGGGCCGAAGAGATTCTGATCGACCCCGATTCGACTCCCAAACCGCCCACAGCGCAGAACGCCGCGCTGATCGAAGAGAGCGCGCGGCAGATCAAACGGGCCCGCGAAAAGGATAAGAGCGTGATGCTCGTTTACGGGGCGCACCTGCTCCGCAACGGGGCGGCGCACATTCTCGAGCGGATGATGGCCAAAGGCTGGATCACGCACCTGGCGACGAACGGCGCCGGGACGATCCACGACTGGGAATACGCCTGGTTCGGCGCTTCGACCGAAAGCGTCGAGATGAACGTCGCCACCGGCACGTTCGGGACGTGGCACGAGACGGCGACCAATATCCATCTGGCGATCCTGTCGGGGGCGCTCGACGTTCTCGGTTACGGACGGGCGCTCGGGCGGTT
>JAGVKR010000212.1 GCA_020050375.1 Planctomycetales bacterium | reverse complement strand
CGCCTCTTCATCCAGGTGGCAGTGTGTGTCGAAGAGCATGATGGACATCAGCCGTAGTGTTGGCTTCAGCCAACACGAAAAAGCAATCTCGTGTGGACTGAAGTCCACACTACGTCGCTACCGCCATTGGCGCTTTGCGAGAGGCTGCCAGCTCGCGGAGGCGCGTTAGGTGCTGGCGCTCAACGTGCACGAGATCGAAGGCGAGGGCCGAGGCGGTCGGATCGGCTTTCAGAGTCGGCTGCGCCTGTTCGATCGCCGCAATCAAATTCTCTTCGTCGGCGATCAACTTGATCAGGAGGTAATCGAGCGAGACGAAATGCATCTCGGACCAGTCGGGATAGGTGCCGAAATCGATCGACTGTTGTCGTCGATCGAGCAAGTCCGCGATGCGGGCGACTACGGCCTGCTGCTCGCGAGCCATTTCGGCGATCGCCTGCTGCTCGGCGGAATCGTCCGGATCGGTCCACGGCCAGCACTCGATCGTGTACTGGAGCAGGCTCCGATACGACAGAATCAGGAGGTCGTTGAGCGCGGCGTTAGTCTGGGCGTCCGGCATGGGAAAAGGATTCAGGATTCGGCATTCAGGAATCGGGTGAGAGGATTCGGGATACAGCATTCGGGATTCAGGGAGCCGTTCGAGGATGGAGGATCGAAGATAAAAGATAGAGGATTGGCGGAGGCCGTTTCGATCTTCGATCCTCCATCTTAAATCCT
The DNA here is from genome assembly GCA_020050375.1 of Planctomycetales bacterium. Taxonomy (GTDB): domain Bacteria; phylum Planctomycetota; class Planctomycetia; order Planctomycetales; family Planctomycetaceae; genus SIAF01. The sequence continues at coordinate 3,827 of JAGVKR010000212.1, read as the reverse complement.
CGGTATCTTCCCCTGAATCCTGAAAGCCGAATCCTGAATCCTTTTCATCCCCGGAACAGCCACGTCGCCACGTCGCGGACGACGCCGCTGATCGGATCGACGAAGATCCCCAGGGCCAGCACCGGCAGCGAAACGAGCAGCACATACCAGCCTCCGTCGGAGGCGAGCGAAACGTCGACCGGTCGAGCCCCTTCCGGCAGCGGCGTGATGAACATCGTCTTCAGGATTCGCATGTAATAGAACAGCCCGAAAACGGTGTTCGCCAGGCCCACGATCAGCACGATCCACATCGTCGAGCTGAATCGCGCGGCATCGAGCACACTGTAGAACACCGAGAATTTTGCGAAGAAGCCACCGAACGGAGGGATGCCGACGAGGCTGAAAACGCAGATCAGCATGCAGATCGCCAGGAGGGGCGATTGCTTCACCAGCCCCGCATAATCGGCAATCTGCTCGCTGTACGTCTGATTGCGGATCAGGGCGACGATGGCGAACGTCCCCAGATTCATGAAGAAATAGACCGCCAGGTAGTACAACAAACCCTCAACGCACGCGGCGGCGGCGGTCGTTCGAGCGGCGGCCGTTCCACCGGCGGCGGCCGGGGCATTGAGCACCACCATCATTGCCGAGACCGCCATGAGCATGATTCCCGCGTGAGCGATCGTCGAGTACGCCAGCAGGCGCTTGATGTTCGTTTGCCCGTACGCGGCGAGGTTGCCGAATGTCGCGGTGACGGCGGCCATGACCCCGAGCCCGACCCCCACATTCATGTAAAGTTGCGACAGCTCGCTGTCTCCGGCCGAGTGTCCGACGAGGGCCAGGCAGAACCGCACGAGCAGTGCGAAGGCCGCCCCCTTGCTGGCGACCGAAAGATAGCCGCCGACTTCGGCGCTGGCCCCTTCGAAGGCATCCGGGCACCAGAAATGGAACGGAAAGAGCGACAGCTTGAACGCCACGCCCACCAGCACCATCAAGATTCCCAGGGCGAGCGTTCGCACGGCCGGATCGGCGAAGCCCGAGTGGAGCTTCGAAAACTCGGTGAGGGCCTGCGCCATCGCCGGCAAATGGGCCGTCCCCAGAAGACCAGCCAGCAGGCTGATGCCGTAGAGCATCACGCCGGCGGCCCCGGCGCCGTAGACGACGTATTTGAGGGCGGCTTCGCTCGAATCTCGGCGTCCCTTGAGGAACCCGACCATCGCATAACTGGGGACGCTCGTCATCTCGACGGCCAGAAAGACCATGAGCAGATGATTGGCGCTGGCCATCAGCGTCATTCCCAGCGTCGAACCGAGCAGGAGCACGTAGAAATCAGGCGCGTCTTCCTGGTCTGGAATTCCGCCGAGCAGCGTCAGATACTCGACAAACAACAGAAACAACAGCAAAAAGACGCGGAAGAAGACGGTGAACGGATCGTAGAGCAACAGCCCCGTGAACATCGGGGCCGCAGTTGTGCCGGCGCCGTCGCGGAAGTTGTAGAACTGAACGGCGGCAAACGCGAGCCCCGCAATCGTCCCGATGATCGCCACGACCGAACCGGGAAACCGTCGATCGAGGTTGCACAATCGCACCAGGAGCAAGGCCACGATCGTAGCGACGAGGCACAATTCCGGCGCGAACAGAGGCAGCGAGCTTTGCGTGTCTGCCGTCAGCCGGGTGATGATGTCTGCAAAAGTCATTGCATTTCGCTTGGAGGCAGCTTGCTGCTTATGGATTTCTTCGAAAACGTGTCGGCCGTTCGAATTATCGGGTGTCGGTCATCCGTGAGGGCAAACATCCATGCTGCGGTTAAACGATCGGATCACAGGCCGGTGATCTCTGCCGCGGTTTTGATCAGCCCCTTGGTGGCGGCCAGGTTGTCGACGAGCAAATTGACGGCCGGCCGCATCTGCGAAAAGAGCAGCTCGGGATAGACTCCCAGCAGAATGCACAGGGCCAGGAGAAGACCGGCGATGCCGACTTCCCGCTCGGTGATCGGTGTGATCGCCTCGGCGTGCGGGCCTTTGTATTCCGGACCGAGATAGACCCGCTGAACGGCCCAGAGAATGTAGCCGGCTGTGAGGATCACACCGGACGCGGCCAGAATTGCGTAAAGCGGGCTGTAGTTCCACGAAGCGAGAACCGTAAACACTTCGCCGATGAAGCCGCACAGCCCGGGCAGGCCCAGCCCGGCGAAGAAGATCCCGACCGCGAGACCACTATAAAGAGGCATCAGCCCCATCAGTCCGCCGAACTGATTGAGGTCGCGGTGATGGACACGCTCGTAAATCACGCCGACCATAAAGAACATGCCCGGGGAGGAAATCCCGTGGGCGATCATCTGGAACATGGCCCCGTTCATCCCCATCTGCCAATAGTCGCGCCCGACGGTTTCGCCGGTCGACTCGGTCAGCTTCCAGACGGCGATCCCCAGGAGCACGTAGCCCATGTGGCTGACGGAGCTGTACGCCACGAGTCGCTTGAAGTCGGTCTGCGCCATGGCGGCGAAAGCACCGTAGAGGATGCTGAAGACGCCGAGAATCACCAGCGCATGGGCGGCGTACTGGGCCCCGAGCGGGCAGATCGGAAAGGCGATGCGGATGATCCCGTACGCCCCCAGCTTCAGCAGCACGCCGGCCAGAATCATACTGATCGGGGTCGGAGCTTCGACGTGGGCATCGGGCAACCATGTGTGGAACGGAAACACGGGAACTTTGATCGCGAAGCCGATGAAGAGCAGAATGAAAGCGATGATCTGCACTTCGGAAGTGAACTGGAAGTTCGGGTCGAGCCCCTGTCCGATCCGCGCCAGCTCCAGAAGATCGAATGTCTTGCCGTAGGTGCTCGCACCGCTGTCGAAGTAGAACATGAGCAGCGCGATCAGCATCAGGACGCCGCCAAAGAGGGTGTACAGGAAGAACTTGATCGCCGCATACTCGCGTCGCGGGCCGCCCCAGATGCCGATCAGAAAGTACATCGGCAGGAGCATGACTTCCCAGAAGACGTAGAACAGGAAGAAGTCGAGGGCGAGAAAGACCCCCAGCACGCCGGTTTCGAGAATCAGGAATAAAACCAGGTAGCCCTTCACCGCCTTGGTGATGCTGTTCGAAGCGAGCAGCGACACGAAACAGATCAGGCTTGTGAGCAGCGTCAACGGCAGGCTGATGCCGTCGAGCCCCAACTGGTAATTCACATTCCAGGCAGTGATCCAGGGAGCCTTGACGACCAACTGCATGTTGGGGTTCGACGCGTCGAACCGGTCCCAGGCCAGAAACGTCAGGAGCAGCGTGAGCAGCGAGGTGGCGATGGCGATCGTCCGCATCAACCCTTCGGTCTTCGGAGGGCACATCGCGACAATCAGCGCGCCCAAGGCGGGCAAAAAAATGATCAGGCTCAGCAACCTATCGTCGTTCATAATGATCAACCGCTACAGATGTCGATAACCGATGAATTTCCAACAAAGGGCGCCCGGCCGATTCACGATGCGAAAATCTGCACGATGACCCAGATTCCGACGACGCCGACGACGATAAACATCACGTACTGGCGGAGCTGCCCGGTCTGAACGCGTCGCAGCACGCTGCCGGTGGCATAAGTGACGTCCGCCAGCCAGTTGACCAGCCCGTCGACGATTTGCTCGTCGAATACACGATCCCAGCGCGAAAGGATGACGGTTCCCCTGGCCAGACTGTGCAACAGGCCATCGAACACCAGGCGATCGCATGCCGCGCACCATTTGGCGACGATGTGGACCGGGCGAACGAACATCACGTCGTACAGCTCGTCGAACCACCACTTTTCAATCAGGAATGTATGCAGCGAGGCGAACTGCCGCTTCACGTCGGCGGGGT